>JAFAWZ010000306.1 GCA_019241495.1 Acidimicrobiales bacterium
CGGAGAGGGCCACGTTCGCCCAGCCGTCACCTTCGGGTGGATCGACGATGGCGACGTTCGTGGCCAGCACCTGATCGGCTACCCACTGGCCGTGCCCGGCCAGCACCTGGAGGAGCCGTTCGCCGTCGGAGAGCTCCAGCGCGATCCGGTCGGTGACCTCCAGCCCCATCTCCCGGCGCCGGTTCTGGACGGCCCGGACCAGATCCCGGGCCAGACCCTCGATCTCCAGATCGGGGCTGACCGCGGTGTCGAGCATGATCACGCCGGCCTGGCCCGGGAGGGGGCGGGTGGTGCGCTCGTCGACCGGGGTCACCTTCATCTCGAACTCGGCCGGCTCCAGGGTGCTCTCGCCGACGCGAGCCCGGCCGTCGGGAAGCAGCTCCCAATCGCCCCGCTTGGCGGATGCCGCGACCGCCTGGATCACCGGACCCAACCGGGGCGCGGCGACCTTGAACACGACAGTTAGCACCTGTGAGGCGTAGCGCGCCGGATCGGCGGTGAACTGGACCGACCGCACGTTCACCTCGTCTGCGATCAGCTCGGCGAACTCGGCCAGGTCCTCCAAGCCGGCGCCCGCCACCACCAGCTCCGACAAAGGCAGCCGAGCCCGCAGCCCATTGGCCTTGCGCACCGAATGGGCCGCCGAGCAGATCTCGCGCACCATGTCCATGCGGGCCACGAGCGATGGGTCGGCCGGCAATCGGTCCACCGAGGGCCAGTCCGCCAGGTGCACCGACTCGGCGCCGGTCAGGCCTCGCCACACCGCTTCGGTGGTCAGGGGCAACAACGGGGCAGCCACCCGGCACAGCACCTCGAGCACGGTCGCCAAGGTGTCGAAGGCATCTTCGGTGTCGGCTTCTTGACCGGGCTCGGTGCCCCAGAAGCGGTCCCGGCTGCGCCGGATGTACCAGTTGGTGAGACTGTCCAGGAACGCCTCGATCGATGCGCAGCCGCCTGAGAGGTCGTAGCGCTCCATGGCGTCGGTGACCTCGCCCACGACGGCGTGCAGCTTGGCGAGGATGTAGCGGTCGAGGAGCCGGGGGGAGTCCGTGCGTGCCGGGTCGGCGTGCCGCCCGTCGGCGTTGGCATAGAGAGCGAAGAAGTACCACGCGTTCCAAAGGGGCAGCAGGGCGGAGCGAACCGCATCTTTGATCCCCTTCTCGTCGACGATCATGTCGCCGCCGCGCATGATCGGCGACGCCATCAGGAACCATCGCATGGCGTCGGCGCCGTGGGCCTCGAACACTGCTTCGGGGTCGGGATAGTTCCGCAGCCGCTTGGACATCTTCTGGCCGTCCTCACCGAGAAGGATCCCGTGCACAAGGCAGTTCCGGAAGGCGGGCCGATCGAACAACGCGCCGGCGAGCACGTGAAGCGTGTAGAACCATCCTCGGGTCTGGCCGATGTACTCGACGATGAAGTCGCCCGGGAAGTGCGACTCGAACCAGTCCTTGTTCTCGAACGGGTAGTGCACCTGGGCGAAGGGCATGGAGCCGCTCTCGAACCAACAGTCCAGGACATCGGTAACTCGCCGCATGGTGGAGCTGCCGGTCGGGTCGTCGGGGTTCGGGCGGCTCAGCGCGTCGATGTCCGGCCGGTGGAGGTCGGCGGGACGCACGCCGAAGTCCCGTTCCAGTTCGTCGAGGCTGCCGTACACGTCGATGCGGGGGTAGGCCGGATCGTCGCTCTTCCACACCGGGATGGGTGAGCCCCAGAACCGGTTGCGTGAGATCGACCAGTCGCGGGCGTTCTCCAGCCATTTGCCGAACGAGCCGTCCCGGACGTGCTCTGGGACCCAACGGATCTCCTGGTTCAGAGCGACCAGGCGGTCCTTGATGGCGGTCACCTTGACGAACCACGAGCTCACCGCCCGGTAGACCAGGGGCGTGTCGGTCCTCCAGCAATGGGGGTAGGCGTGTACGTACGAGTCGGAGCGGACCAAACGGCCCGCCTGGCGCAGGGCCCGGATCACCGGCTGGTTGGCCTCGAACACCTGCAGGCCCTCGAAGTCGGGGACTTCGGAGGTGAAGCGGGTCCGATCGTCGACCGGGCAGACGACCGGTATCCCTGCCTCGGCCGCCACGATCTGGTCGTCTTCGCCGAAACCGGGCGCCAGATGGACCACACCGGTGCCCTCGTCGGTGCTGACAAAATCGGCCCCGAGCACCACGAATGCGTTCTCAGCAGCGGAAAAATAGGGGAACAGCGGGCTGTAGCGCCGGCCGACCAGGTCCCGCCCCGCGACGGTTCCCACCCGGTCCGCCCCTTCCAGCTGGGCCGCGTAAGCCTCGAGCACACCGGCCGCCAAGGCGAAGCGACCGCCATCGCGCTCGAAGACCGCGTACTCGATGTCGGGCCCGACGGCGAGGGCCAGGTTGGAGGGCAGGGTCCATGGCGTCGTGGTCCACACCCACAGCTCCAACCCGTCCTCCAGCCGGAAGCTCACCGTCACCGCCGGATCCTGGCGGTCCCGGTAGGCGTCGTCCTGGCGGGTCTCGGAGTTCGAAAGGGGGGTCTCGCACTCCCAGCAGTACGGCAGCACCCGGTAGTCCTCGTAGAGCAGGCCCTTCTCCCATAGCTGCTTCAGGGCCCACATGACGCTCTCCATATAGGAGAGGTCCATGGTCTTGTAGTCGTTGTCGAAATCCACCCACCTGGCTTGACGGGTGACGTAACGCTCCCACTCGCGGGTGTAGCGCATGACCGACGCCTGGCAATACTCGTTGAACCGGCCGATGCCGAACTCGGTGATCGGACCCCGCCCGGACACCCCCAGCTCCTTCTCGGCTTCCGTCTCAGCGGGCAGGCCGTGGCAATCCCAGCCGAAGCGGCGCTCCACCCGCCGGCCCCGCATGGTCTGGTAGCGGGGCACCACGTCCTTGACGAACCCGGTCAAAAGATGGCCGTAATGAGGCAGACCGTTGGCGAAAGGCGGCCCGTCGTAGAAGACAAACTCCTCGGCCCCCTTGCGCTCGGCCACAGAGCGCTCGAAGGTCCCGTCCGAGTCCCACGACGCCAGGATCTCCGTCTCGATTCGCGGAAAGCTCGGCGACCCGGGAACGTTGGGATAGGGGGACTCGGAACCATCCGGCATCCCACCACGATAGGGGCGGAACAAGCCGTGGCCCCAAGGTGTTTCGGTGCTAGGGTGCCGGGTCCCCGAAGGCACCCGATCACATCCAGGTCAGGACGAATGCCGAAGAAAGCAGCAACTCCGCAGGCGAGCACGAGGCCAAAGGCGGCGACCGGCAAATCAGTGCCGGCCAAGAAGCCAGTGCCGGCCAAGAACCCAGCGGCCGCAGCTACCAAGGGCCGGGCCAAAGCCGAACCCGCTCCGGATCACGGTTCCGGCTCCGCTACGGTTTCCCGCACGCCGGCGCCGGAACCGGCCGAGACCAGGCCCCGCCCCCCCAAGTCGGGCCGCAGCAACAGCAGAGAGGATTCAAAGACGTTGGTGGCCAGAAAGGCGCAAGCAGTCGCAACCAAGAAAGTGCCGTCACCGGCCAAGGCCAAGGCCAAAGGGGACCGCGCCGCGTTCCTGGCCGCGCAGCGCCAGCTTCTCCTCGACGAACGGGCCACCTACATCGGCCAGGCCGAGGCCCTCAAGGCTCAGGCCGACTCACTCGCCCTCGAGCACGAGCCAGGCGATGTGCAGTTCGACGAAGAGGGTGGCGAGGGCGGCACGGCGAACGTCGACCGCGAGATCGATTTGTACCTGTCCGGTCAGGCCCGCGCCACCGTGGCCGAGATCGACCGGGCCATGCAGAAGATCGAAGACGGGGTCTACGGCCAGTGCGAGCAATGCGGCCAAGCCATCCCCGATGCCCGCCTGGAGGCGCTGCCGTACGCCGCCTTGTGCGTGACATGCAAGAGCGGCGGCCTCTCGTCTCGACGCTGAGACCCTCCCGGGCCGGTAGGCGCGCCCCGCGCCTGGCGATCCCGGTGGTCGCGGCGGTAATCGTCGGGGCCGATCAAGCGTCCAAGACCTGGGCCCTGCACGCCCTGTCGCCATACAAGCCTCGCCACATCGGGGGGCCGGTCAACCTGGTGCTGACCTATAACCGGGGGGCGGCGTTCAGCCTGGGCACAGGAGTGACCCCGATCCTCGAGGGTGGTGTCATCGTGGCCATCGTGGGGCTCCTGGCCTTCAGCCGGCGGGCCAGCCGCAGCGCACCCTGGCCGGTCGGAGTCGGGCTGGGGCTCCTCCTCGGCGGGGCCATCGGCAACCTGGTCGACCGTGTCTTGCGGGATATCCCTGGCCACCCCGGATCAGTGGTCGACTTCATCCAGGGTGTCAGCTGGTGGCCCGTGTTCAACGTGGCCGACGCGTCCATCGTCGTCGGCGTGCTCGTGCTCGTCATCGCCTACTGGAGACAGCATGAGTGAGAAGCCATCGCAAAACCCGCGGGAGGGAGAAGGCGACGGCTCCTCTTTGACGAACTCTGCTCTCCGCTCGCACCTCGGGGATGAGGCGAGCCGTCGCCTTCTCCCACCTGGAAGTAGTTTTCCGACAGCTTCTGAGACGGGTCAGAGGTGGCCGGTTCCCGCCGCCCTCGACGGCGAGAGAGTGGACCGCTCCGTCGCCCTCATCACTGGTCTCAGCCGGAACGAAGTCGAAGGGCTCGTGGCCGCCGGGCGCGTCGCGCTCGCCGGCCGGCCGGTTCGCCAGCGCAGCACGAAGGTTAGGGCGGGTCAGGAGATCACTGTCTCGGGATCGCTCGCGCCTGAGCGGGCCCCGGCACTAGTGGGGGACGCCCATGTGGAGGTGCCGGTCAACTACGAGGACGAGTGGTTGATCGTCGTCGACAAGCCGGCTGGGCTGGTGGTGCATCCCGGAGCGGGACATCGGGAAGGGACCCTCGTCCACGGGCTGCTGGCCCGCTATCCCGACCTCGCAGCGCTCGCCGCCGGCGAGGATGCGGAGCGCCCGGGTGTGGTGCACCGCTTGGACAAAGGTACGTCGGGCCTCCTCGTCGTGGCCCGCACGGCGGCCGCCCAAGCCAACCTGAAGGCCCAGCTCGGTGAGCGGACCATGACCAGGGAGTACACCGCTTTGGTCGAAGGGACCCTCCGGTCGGACCGGGGCCTCATCGACGCTCCGGTCGGCCGGTCCGACACCGACCCGACGCGGATGAGGGTTCACTCGGGGGGCAGGCCTGCTCGGACCCGCTACGAGGTGGTGAGTCGCTACTCGGCGCCCAAGCCCCTCACCCTCATACGGTGCCGGCTCGAGACGGGCCGCACCCACCAGATCCGCGTCCACCTGGCATCCATCGGCCACCCGCTCGTCGGCGACGACCGATACGGCCGCGGAGCCGGCTGGAAACCGTTGCCGCCGGGCCGCCCCTTCCTGCATGCCTCCGCCCTCGAGCTCGACCATCCAGCCGACGGCCAGCGCCGGTATTTCTCGTCGCTTTTGCCCGAGGACCTCTCGAGGGTGCTGGGCTCGCTCGGTTCGTGAGAGCGTCGAGGCGGGCCCCCGCTCTCATCGTCGTGGCCGCGTTCGGGCTCGCGGCGTGCACGGGCGGCGGGCGGGCGTCGGTACCCACCACCACGCCGGGCGGGGGAGGCACCGTCGCGGCCGGCGGAGCCTTGAAGCTCGGCTTCCTCGGACCGCTCAGCGGCTCGAGCGCTTCGTATGGCACCAACGTCGAGGACGCCGAGAAGCTGGCGATCGCGCAGTACGACCAGACCAACCCGAAGAACCCGGTCGCCATCGACATCTTCGACAGCGCCAACGACGCGACGGCCGCCAGCGGGGCGGCCGCCAAGCTGGTCGGCGACGGAGTCGTGGCCGTGATCGGTCCCGGTTTCTCAAACGACTCCCAGGCCGCCGACCCGGTGTTCGAGCAGGCTCACATCCCCGACCTGAGCGCCTCGGCCACCGATGTCCGGCTGGCCCAGAACGGCTGGAAGTACTTCCACCGGGTGCTCGCCGACGACAGCTACCAGGCGCCCGCCGACGCCAGCTACATCGTCAAGACCCTGCACCAAACCGCCGTCGCCGTCGTCGACGACGGCGCCGCCTACGGGAAGGGTCTGGCCGACGCGGTCCGCCAGAAGCTGGCCGGCGCCGGCGGCACCGACGTGCTCGACGCCCAGATCGACGCGACCGGCTCCGACGACAGCTCGACTGTGAACAAGGTCGTGGCGGCCAACGCCCAGGCCGTCTTCTTCGGCGGGTACTACGACGAGGCAGGCCTCCTCGTCAAGCAGCTGCGGGCCGCCGGGTTCAAAGGGGTTTTCCTGTCCGGCGACGGCACCGAGGATGACCGGTTCGTGAGCTCCGCAGGAGGCACTCCCGGCCAGGGCGGCAGCGCGGCCGAGGGCGCCCTCGCCACTTGCGCTTGCGCCGACGGTACGAACAGCTCGTCCTCTTCCTCGTTCGCCGCCGCCTACCGGTCCATGTTCAACACCGACCCGGCCACCTACTCGGCAGAGGCCTACGACGCCACCAACTTCGTGCTCGCCGCGGTCAAGGCCGGCTATATCACCGGTCCGGCCATCAACGCCTACCTCGCGGCCAACAGCTGGGCAGGGGTCACCAAGACGATCAGGTTCCTGCCCAACGGCGACGTGTCGGGCGCCCCGATCTATCTCTACAAGGTACAGAACGGCAGATTCACCCAGATCGGGACGACCAGCTAGCCATCCGCCACAAGGCGTTCAGCGCGGCGGCCGCCACCGGGCTGCCGCCCCGCCGCCCGGTGTTCGTGATGCTGATGGCCCGGAGCGGCGAGTCCCACAATGCCGCTTTGGCGTCGGCCGCACCCACGTATCCGACGGGCAGGCCGATGACCGCGGCGGGGGACACGAGCCCTGCCTCGTGCAACCGGAGGAGGCGGGCCAGGGCGGTGGGGGCGTTGCCGATGACCCAGATGGCGCCGTCCGGGTGCTCGGCCGCGGCCACCTCGATGGCGGCCTCGGAGCGAGTCGCCCGCCCCGGCTGTGAACCCGGTACTGCGTCGAGATAACAGGCAACCGAGAGGTTGGCGGCAACCCGCGGCACGCCCGCCACGACCATGCGGGCGTCGCAGACGACGGGCGAGGCGGTCGCGAGCGCGCCCGTCGCAGCTTTGACGGCGTCGTCTCCGATGCGGGCCGTGGTCGCGAACGACTCGTCCGCCGTGGCGTGGACCATGCGGGCCACGACCTGGCGGGTACCGGGAGGCCACATGCTCAGGTCTACCCGGCGGGCCAGGATGGCGAAGGACTCCTCCTCTATGGGGTGGGTCATAGCTGCTCCCGGATCGCATCGGCTCTTTCCTCGACGGCGTCGGCTGGGCACACTTCGATGCAAGCCAGGCAGCTGGTGCATCTGTCGTCGACCACTTCGGGCCGTTCGGGCGCGGGGAGGAGGGCGCCCGCCGGGCAGGTGACCAGGCAGGCCCCGCAGGCCGTGCATCCCGATGTGATGACAACAGTCATGCCAAGTACCCGCGGGGTGTGACCATGCGGGAACCGATCCAACGGGTGCGGCTGGATCCGACCACGACGAGAGAGAGCATCCCGACCTCGGACGGGTCGAGGGTCGACAGGGTCAAACGCAGGACCGACTGTCCGGGCCGGCCCACGTCGGTCAGCACGGCGGCGGGCGTTGACGGCGGTCGGCTGCCGGCGAGGATCTTCAGGGCTTTCTGCAACTGGTGGGTGCGACGTTGCGATCTGGGGTTGTACAGCGAAACCACGAAGTCGCCGGCCGCGGCGGCTCGCACCCGGCTCTCGATCACCTCCCATGGAGTGAGCAGGTCGGACAGGGACACCGCGGCATGGTCGTGGCCGAGCGGGGCGCCGAGGACGGCCGCAGCTGCCAAAGCGGCGGTGACCCCGGGGACCACCGACACCGGCGGGTTGCCCGCCGCCGGGGCCAGCTCGAAGACGAGCGACGCCATGGCGTACACGCCCGGATCGCCTGAGCAGACCAAAGCCACCCGCTCGCCGCGGCCGGCGCGGGCCAACGCCTCCTGGACGCGGTCGGCTTCGGCGCCGATGGGAGAGCGCACGACCTCCTGGCGGGGCGATAGGAGATCGCCGGCCAGGTCCACGTAGGCGCCGTACCCGATCACTGCGTCGGCGTGGCGTACTGCCGCGGTCGCCTCGGGGGTCCTCTGAGCCGGCTCCCCGGGACCGAGACCGACCACGGCCAGATGTCCTGCCGGCCCCGACCGCCGGGCCAGCGCCAACGTGGAATCCCCCGTCTGGCTGACGGCCTTCTCGGAGAGGAGGAACGCCGCCGGGCCGGCGCCAACCAGGGCGGCCGCCTCGGCGACCGAGGGCGTGCCGACGCTTCGTTCCACCACCGGGCTCGGGTTCGGCACCGGTCGGTTGGCGAGGACGGCCGCCGGGAACGTCACGAGCGGCACGCCGAGGCTCTCGGCCAGGGCGACCACGGCCGGCTCGGAAGCCTTCAGGTCGACGGTGGCTATTGCCGCCACCGCTGCCGGGTGCCGGCCGGTGGCAGTCAGGGCGGCGGTGGCCAGCTCGGCCAGGGCGGCGGGGTCGGCGCCCCGGCTTGCTCCCACGCCGATCACGAGCGACGGCGGTCGCAGCACCGCTTCTCCGCCACCCAGGAAACGGTCAGCATCGCTGACAATGACTTTTCCACCGGTCCCCTCGAGACGGCACAGGGCGCGGGGAAGGGGCCAGCCCTCGAGTCCTTCCTCCACCTCGACGGTGGGCGGGTGACCGTCGAGCCACTCCCGCGTGACCGAGGCCACGTCCCCGTCGACCCGAAAGCCGGGCAGGGTGTCGAGGGCCGGCAGGTCGGCCAGGTCCATGGCGGTCGACACGACGGCCTGGGCGCCCAGCCACCCGGCCACCTCCCGGGCCAGGTCGTTGGCGCCGGAGTGCCCGCCGGTCAGAGCCACCACGAAGCGGCCGGCGTCGTCCACGCTCACGACCGCCGGATCGGCGCGCTTGTCCGAGAGCAGGGGCGCGATGGCCCGGACCGCCACACCCGTGGCCCCTACGACGACCAGGGCGTCGGCGGCGGGCCATTCCTGGCGGACACTCTCCAGCACCGCGCCGGCCCGATGCTCGTAGGGAAGGCGGCGGGCCAGGCCCGCACCGGCCTCGGTCATCGAGAAGCACACGATTCGTCTGGGCCGGCCCGAGATCACGGCCGGGGACCCCAGCACACGAACACGGGGTTCTCGGCCGCCAGGCGCAGGGTGCCGTCGGGGCCGATGGGCACGGCCCGGCTGACCGCGACCTGCACCATGTGGCCGAGCCGGGCCGCGGCCGCCACGGCCCGGTCGACCGAGACGTAAGTGGCGACCACGTTCCCGCCCGGGCGGAGCCGTTCCATGACCGCGTCGAGGACTTCGAGGCCGCCCCCTCCGATGAACACCCGGTCGGGATCGGGAAGGGAGGCCAGCGCTTCGGGAGCGCAGCCGGACACAGCGACCACCGAGGTGGCCTGGGCGTTGTGGCGCAGAACGGTGATCCGCTGCGGGTCCTTCTCGATCGCGAATATCCGCAGCCCGGGGGCCAGCCCGGCACACTCGCACGCCACGGAGCCGGAGCCGGCACCGACATCCCACATGACGCCGGCCGGAACCAGACCGAGCTTGCCCAGGGCAACCGCTCGGACCTCGGCCTTGGTGATCATCCCGCCCCCGTGCTCGAAATCGGAGTCGGGCCGGCCCCAGCGCCATCCCGCCGACACCGGGGCCGGATCGGGGCAGGCGAACAACACGACCGAAAGCGCGTCGAAACTCCCGCCCGCCAGGCCTTCCACGTCGCCCCGCCAGATCTCCTCGTCCGGCTCGCCGAGGCGCGACGCCACCGTGACGTCGCGACTGGGGCATCCGGCTTCGAGCAGCCGGAGGCCGAGCGTCTCCGGCGGGTTGGCGGGGGAACACAGAACCGCCACCTTGGCCTGGTAGGTCACTGCGTCGACCACCGGCTCGGCGGACCGCCCGTGGGCCGAGACCACGACGGCGTCGTCCCAGTTGGTCGCGGCGCGTGCGGCCGCCAGGCCGACCGATGACGGGGCCGGGTGGATCACGATGCCGCCCGGCCCGATACGGCGGGCCGCCAGGCGGGCCAGGCCGAAGAAGCCCGGATCGCCGGAGGCCAGCACGCAGACCTTCCGTCCTTCGTCCCGCCGCTTGATCACCTGGTCGAGGAATGCGCCGACATCTCCGCCGAGCTCCATCTTCTCGACTTCGGGCCGCGGGACCCGACAGAGGTGCCGGGGGCTGCCGCCCAGGACCTCCGCCTCCCTCACAGCCTGCTCGGCGGCCGAGCCGAACCATTCGCCCCCGATCACGCCGACCAGGGCTACGGGGAAATGGTCACCCACGGGCCAGTACCTCTTCGCCTTCGAAGTCGACCATCACGACCTCGACGGTCAGGGCGTCGTGCACGAACTCCCGGCACGAGGACGCGGCCCGCCGGCACAGCGCGGCAAGCGGCTCGAGGCTGCCGTGGGCCTGGCACGCCTCGGCGAAGTGCCGGGCGGTAGCGGTGGCCGCGGCGGCCGCCACTACCGGCGGAGGGGCGCCGAACTCGACCGCCACCGCTTCCAGCAGCCCCACGTCCACCCTCGAGCGGCGGTAGTGGGTCATCATGACTCCCGCTGCCAGCTTGGCGATCTTGCCCGCCATCCCGACGAAGGTCACCACTCCTGCGCCCGTCGACACAGCGCGGCGCAGCGCGATCCCGGTGAAATCGCCGACCTCCACGAAACACACCGGTGGCAGGTCCGGGAACATGCGTTGGGCGGCGGCGTCGGTTCTGCCCCCCGTCGACAGGACGATGTGGCGCTGCCCCTGGGCGGTTGCCACGTCGACCTGTTGCACGACGCTGGCCCGCCACGAGGCGGTGGAGAAGGGCCGCACGATCCCGGTGGTGCCGAGAATCGATATGCCTCCCACGATCCCCAGACGCGAGTTGGACGTGCGCGCCGCCATGGCCTCTCCCCCGGGAACTGACACGGTGAGTGCCACAGCCCGGTCGGTGACCTCGGCCACGGCCGCGGTGATTATGCGACGGGGGACCGGGTTGATCGCTGGAGCACCGACAGGCAGTCCTAGACCTGGCAATGTGACTGTCCCAACCCCGGGCCCTGCGGCGAGAGCGACCTCACCTGGAGCGGCGGCCAGCCAGGTCGCTTCCACGGTTATGTGGGCCCCGTTGGTGACGTCGGGGTCGTCACCGGCGTCTTTGGTCACAGCCGCCACCGCTGGGTCTCCGGGGAGGGGGTCGGTGATCGCGAAGGTGACCCTTTGACCGCCTGGCAACCCCACTTCCACCTGGTCGGGGATCCGGCCCGACACGAGCCCCGTGACCGCAGCCTTGGCCGCCGCCGACGCGCACGTGCCGGTCGTCCACCCGGTGCGCAGGCCGCGCGCCGTGGCCACTTCGGGCGCCAGCGCCGGCTCGTGGGGACGGGGCACCGGCTCGGCTCACTTCCTCCGGGCCGAAGGCCGGCCAGCCGTCTGGCCGTCGTGGGAGCGCAGCCGGTAGGCGGTGGTGTACTCGGGGGCGTAGAGGTGGGAACGCCGGGCCACCGGGGTTTCGGCCACCGCCTCGCCCACCAGCACCAGCACGGTGAGGGTGGCGCCGCTCCCCTTCAGCGCCGAAGCCAGACCGCCGACTTTGGTGCGGATCACCCGTTCGTCGGGCCACGTCGCCCGGATCACGATGGCCGCCGGGGTATCGGGACCGTAGGCGGATGCCGGGCCGAGCAGCTCAGCTTGGAGCTCGTCGGGGCGGGCTCCCGACAAGAAGACGGCCATGGTGGCCCCATGGGCGGAGAAGGCGCCCGGTCCCTCACCCTCCGGCACCGACGCCCGGGTCCGCCCGGCCAGCCGGGTCACGACCACGCTCTGGCTCACCCCCGGCTGGGTGAGCTCTCGCCCGAGAACCGCCGACGCGGCGGAGACCGACGAGACGCCCGGCACTATCTCCCACGAGCGCCGCTTAGCCAGGCACCAGTCGATCTGTTCCCCGATTGCGCCGTAGACGCTGGGGTCGCCCGAATGAAGCCGGACGATCGGTGTGCCCTCGGGGTGAGCCTGGTACACCTCCAGCACGTCTTCGAGGGTCATGGTGGCCGAGTCGTGGACGACCGCGCTGGCCGGGCAATGCCCGAGAAGGGCCTCGGGAACGAGCGAGGACGCCCAGATGACCACCTCGGCCCGGCCCAGCCGGTGCGCCCCCCGGAGAGTGATCAGATCAGGGGCTCCCGGGCCGGCGCCCACGAACGAGATCACTTCTCGGGAGCGACTGCCGGCACGATCACGGTCGCCAGGTAAGAAGCCGGACCGCCCGCGGCCATGTCGTCCAGGTCGCCCACCCGCTCGCCTGGCATGCCGAGGAGCTCCCCGGCGACGGCGGGCCGGCCCCCACCCACCCCGCGGGCCAGCTCGGCCAGCTCGGGTAGGCGCCGGCCCCCCTTGTAGACGACCACCGTCGAGCTGGGGTCGTCGAAGTCGGGCTCGAGGTCCTCTCCGTCGAGCGCGGTCCGGATGGTGAGCCGGGTGCGCTCGTCGGCCACCACCGTGCCGGTCCGGGCGGCCAGCGCCTGGAAAGCCATGATCCCAGGAACCTGAGTCACGACCGTCGAAGGTCGACGTTTGGTCACTCGGGCTGCCACCGCGGCGAACGTGGAGTACACCAGGGGGTCCCCCAGGGTTATCCAGGCGACCTCCTCACCCGCCGCCAAGTAGGTCACGAGCCGGGCGGCAGCCTGGTCCACCGACCGGTTCCGGGCGCTGCGAGACGGTGCCATGGCGAAGGGCACCCGCTCCACAGTCACTCCCGGGACGGCCTGGCGGACTATCGCCTCGGCCCGCCCGACCGCGTCGATGGCCGTGCTCGGGGCCACCACTCGGTCGGCCCGGCGCAGGGCGGCCATGGCCCGAACGGTCAGGAGGTCGTCATCGCCAGGCCCCACCCCGACGCCCACCAGGCGGCCGGGCCGCGGCGGATCTGAGGGAGGCGCGACCGGCTCTGGGGGCCGTGACAGCGCGGCCTCGAGCGCGTCCCGGATGAGCTCTGCCTCCGACCTTCCGGTCTGGCTGGACCGCTCGGTCAAGGCCGCCTTCAGGCGATCCGGCAGGTAAAGGGAGCTCTTGCGCACCGGCCGCGACCTTAGCGGGCAGGTAGGGCATCACGTAGGGCACAGTGGCGGACGAAGGCGCCGACCAGCCTCGGATCGCCTCCCGGGTGGTGGTGCAGGTAGGTGGCCAGCAGATCGGCCCCGGCCCAGCCCTCCCGCTTGGTGCCCCACCGGCTGTCGAGAAGGAGCGCCTCGCCGGCCGGCTCGACGGTCGAGTAATGGAACTCGTGGCCCCTGAATGGTGTCCCGGTCGGGCCGACGGGGCTCGGGACACACGTCGTCGCAATGCGGTAGCCGAGGGTGAGCCGGTCGGTCATGCGGGCCACGGCCGGCACGACGCCCGCCATCGGGTGCCCGTCCAGCTCCTGGGTCAGGAGCATCAATCCCCCGCATTCCGCCCAGGTCGGTAGCCCGGCGCCCACCTGGCGGGCGATGTCGTCGAGGAGCGGCCGGTTGGCGGCCAGCCCCGCGACGTGGATCTCGGGGAAGCCCCCGCCGATCACCAATCCGCCGGTTCCGGGTGGGAGGCAGGGGGCGCTGAGCGGGTCGAAGAAGCTCACCCGGCCACCGGCCGCCTCGATGGCCTCGACCGTGTCCGTGTAGGTGAACGTAAAGGCCGGCCCGGCCGCCACGGCGATGTCGACCGGACGCCCCGGTTCGGGTAGGGGCACCGTCCCGGCGGAGACCGGCTCGGCGTGGCGGGCCAGGGCCACTACCGCATCGAGGTCCACTCCACTCGCCATGCGGGCGGCCAGAAGGTCGATTGCAGCCTGGACCTGGCCGGGCTGCTCGGCTACCGGCACGAGGCCGAGATGCCGGTCCCGCCACCGGAAGGCGTCGTCGCGGCGCAAGGCGCCGAGCACCGGGATGCCGAGAGGTTCGAGGGCCTCTCTAAGGAGGGTCTCGTGGCCCTCCGAGCCCACCCGGTTGAGGATCACACCCCCGACTCTCACGGAGGGGTCGAAGGTGGCGTAGCCGTGGACGAGAGCGGCGACCGAAGCCGACATGGCCTCCGCGTCGACGACGAGGAGCACAGGGGCCCCGAGCAGGCCGGCCACGTCCGCGGTGGAAGACGGCCCACCGTCGTTGGCCCCATCGAACAATCCCATGACCCCCTCGATCACCAAGACGTCCGCACCCTGCCCGGCCCGGGCGGCCAGCGCCGCCATGGCTCGAGGGCCGCACAGCCACGGATCGAGGTTTCTCGGCGCCCGCTCGCAGGCCAGGGCGTGGTAGCCGGGGTCGATGAAGTCTGGTCCAACCTTGGCAGCCGCCACCGACAGGCTCTTGGCCCGTAGGGCGGCGAGCAGTCCGGTGGCGACAGTGGTCTTGCCAACGCCCGAGTGGGTGCCGGCGACAACGAGTCTCGGGCCCAGCGCGGCAGCGGACACAGTGGTCAGGCTTGCAGGCTGGGTCGGGTCCGAGCGAGTCGGTTAGCTTGACGCCGGAGATGGATACACGCGAGATGGGAGCGGCGGAGGTGGTGGGGGGCAGCCGCCAGGATGCGCTCGTGTTGATCGGTCACGGGTCGCGATCGTCCCAGAGCGGCCAGGAGATGCTCACCCTGGCCGATCATGTCTCGCGGGCCTTGCCGTCGGTGGTGGTCGAGGTGGGTTTCTTGGAGATGACCGATCCGCCTGCCGGCGCGGTGATCGACGAGGTAGTGGGCCGCGGGTGCGAGTCGGTGACCGTGCTGCCTCTCGTGCTTCTCGGTGCCGGCCACGCCAAGAGCGATGTCCCCGCTGTGGTCCGCTCGGCTCGTGATCGTCACCCCTCGGTCTCGATCATCATGGGGAGCCCGCTCGGCGTGTCCCGGTTGCCGGTCTCGCTCCTGGGCCAAGCCGTTGTCGAGGCCGGGGGCGGGGGGCTCCCCTTGCTGGTGGTGGCGCGGGGGACCTCCGATCCCGACGCGAACGGGGACGCGCACAAGGCAGCCCGTTTAGTGGCGGAGTGGGCCGGTTGCGGCTTCGTGCACGTCGGCTTCAGCGGCGTGACCGGCCCCAGCGTGCTCGACGCGGCCGCCGTGTTCGACCGGCTGGGGTACCAAGAGGTGGCGGTGGCGTGGTGGTATCTCTGCCACGGCCGGTTGATCGAGCGGGGCCGCGACGAGCTGGCCCGGTTCGCGGCCGACCGCCGGATGACCTTCCTCGACGCTGGTTATCTGGGGCCCGACCGGAGGCTCGTACCGCTCGTTGTTGATCGTTACCGAGAGGCGCTTGCCGGGCACCCTAGGGTCAACTGCGACGTCTGCTCCTACCGGTCGCCTTGGCCCGGACGGGAGGAACGGGTGGGCCAGGCCATCGGCAGGGGGCACTCTCACTTGGCCGTGGAGCACCGGCACAGCCACTGACTTCGCGGGGGACAGCTTCTCAGGTCAGCAGGGCAGCCGGCGGAGCGGTGGTCGCACCCTGGGCGCGCGAGACCATGTCAGAGAGGCTGAACGAATCGAGATGGTGGCGCATGTGCTGGCCCACGTCGGCCCACACGGCGAGCAACACACACTGCCCTTCGTGGTCACACGCCCCGTTCTGGTGCGGCTCGCCGAAGTCGCCGGCCTGAATGGGGCCGTCCACCGCGCTGACGATCTGGCCCAAGGTGATGTCCGCGGGCGACCGGGCGAGAACGTATCCGCCCCCAACGCCTCGCTTCGACCTGACCAGCCCGGCTCCCTTGAGAGCCAGCAGGATCTGCTCGAGGTAGGGCTGGGGCAGGCCGGTCCGCTCCGCAATGTCCCGAACTGACGTCGGGATCGTCTGGCCCGCGTGCAACGCAAGTGACAACAGCGCCCGGCTGGCGTAGTCGCCCCGGGTGGAAACCTTCACCGCCCCAGTCTATCGACGGTGACGCTCTCCAGGGGTGCCCACCTCAGGGCTCTAGGGTGATCGCATGCTCGCCAACCGCCCCATGCTGCCCGATTACGGAGGGGCCAACCTGGCCGGGGTGGTGCCGGCCCTGATGGAGCCCCCGGGGCAGAGGCCCGGTTGGCTGCCGGAGCTGGCCCGCGACGCTGACCAGGTCGTCGTGCTGGTGCTCGACGGCCTGGGCTGGCTGCAGCTGCAGGAACGCCTCGGCCGCGTGCCCAATCTGGCTTCCATGGCCGGGAGGCCGATCACGTCGGTCGTGCCGTCGACCACCGCCACCGCCCTCACTTCTTTGGTGACGGGAGTCCCCCCGGCGGTTCATGGGATCGTCGGTTACCGCGTCGTGGTCCCCGGTCCTTCGGGGCCCGAGGTGATGAACGTCCTGAAATGGAAGTCGCCATCCGGTGACGCTCGTCCTTTCGTCGACCCGAACCATTTTCAGCTGACCGACCCCTTCGGCGGGCGGCCGGTGCCGGTCGTGAGCAAGGCCGACTTCGCCGGCACACCCTTCACCGAAGCCCACCAACGGGGAGCCCGGCAGGTCGGGTGGTACCAGCCCTCCGGGCTGGCCGTGGAGGTCGGCCAGCTTGTGGCAGCGGGGGAGCCACTTATCTACGCGTACTACGACGGCATCGACCGGATCGCCCACATCCAGGGCTTCGGGCCCTTCTACGACGCCGAGCTGATCGCGGTGGATCGCATCGTGGGTGACGTGCTCGCCGTCATCCCGCCCGATTGTGCGCTCATGGTGACCGCCGACCACGGGCAGGTTCAGGTGGGAGCGAATGTGGTGGAGCTCGACGACGGGGTGCTAGGGAAAGTGGCGATGCAGAGTGGCGAGGCCCGTTTTCGCTGGCTGCACACCCCCGGCGGCAGCGAGGAGGAGGCCGAGCGGCTCGCCACCCAGGTGGCAGAACGGTACGGGCACCAAGCGTGGGTGGCCACGTACGCGGAGGTTGAAGCCCAGGGCTGGCTCGGCGGGCCGTTGACCGGCGAGCTTCGAGCCCGGGTGGGTGACGTGGCTCTCGTCCCGTTCGAGCCGGTGGCCTTCCTGGAGCCGGGCGAGGCGACCGAGTCGCGCCTGGTGTGCCGGCACGGCTCGTTGACTGAGGACGAGATGTTGGTTCCTCTCGTCGCCGCACGGGGCAGACTAGAAGGGTGATGATGCCCTCCCCCGAGTCCGGCTCCCCCGAATCTGAAGCCAGCCCGTCCGACCAGGTGTTCATCGTGGGCGACGAGGCCCAGGTGGCACCGGATGACCAAGCCCCCGACCGGGAGGCAGTCGAACAGCCCGCCAAGGTCATGCGCATCGGCTCCATGATCAAGCAGCTCCTCGAGGAGGTGCGCCAAGCCCCCCTCGACGTGGCGTCTCGGACCCGTCTGCGCGAGATCTATGACACATCGGTGAAGGAGCTCTCCGAGGGTCTGTCCCCCGACCTGCAGGAAGAGCTGAACCGCATGACCTCCCCTTTCGGGCCGGGCGAGGTTCCGAGCGAGGCCGAGCTGCGGGTGGCCCAGGCCCAGCTGGTCGGGTGGCTCGAAGGCCTCTTCCACGGGATCCAGGCCACCCTGTTCGCTCAACAGATGGCGGCCCGGGCCCAGCTGGAGCAGATGCGCCAGCAGCGCAGCCTGCCCGCGCCCTCGCAGGAGGGGCCGCGCCCCGGCACCTATCTGTGACGGGCGGCTCGTGGAGGGTCCGCGCCGGGTCCCGGTTGCGCTACCCTGAGGAGGCGGTAATCACACGGCTGTAGTTCTCCACAGGCCCCTGTGGACGATCACGTCAGTGGCCGGCTGTCGAAGAGTCGCAAAGACAGATGGTGCAAGACACAGATGTTGCAAGACAAGGAGGCGTAGCGGACCTTGGGGGCGTCGTTCACCCACCTGCACCAGCACACCGAGTTCTCGATGCTCGACGGTGCGGCCCGGGTCCCAGAAGTGATCGCCCGTGCCGTCTCCGACGGCCAGCCCGCCATCGGGATCACCGACCACGGCAACATGTACGGGGTCCTGGACTTCTACAAGGCGGCCCACGACGCGGGGATCAAGCCGATAATCGGCACCGAGGCCTACATGGCGGGAGAATCGCGTTTCGAACGGCCGGTCCGGAGGGGCCGTATAGACGACGGGGGCGGCGACGCCGAGGCCGGGGAGAAGCTCTACTACCACCTGACCCTCCTGGCCGAGACCGACCAGGGCTACAAGAACCTGATGAAGCTGTCCTCCCTCGCCTACCTGGAGGGCTACTTCTACAAGGCCAGGCTGGACTGGGAGCTGCTCCAAGCGCACCACGACGGACTCATCGCCACGACCGGGTGCCTCGGCGGGGTCGTCCTGCAGGCCCTCCTCCGAGGTGATTTCGAGCGGGCGACCACCCTGGCCGCCCGACTCCAGGACATCTTCGGGCGGGGCAGCCTGTTCGTGGAGCTGCAGGACCACGGCCTGCCCGAGCAGGACAAGACGAACCCGGAGCTGATCCGGCTGGCCCGCCGGATCGGGGCGCCGCTGCTGGCGACCAACGACAGCCATTACGTAGCTCGCGAGGACGCCGAGGCCCACGACGCCTTGCTATGCGTCCAGACCGGCTCGGTGAAGGACGATCCCAAGCGGTTCAAGTTCCATGGCGACGAGCATTACCTGAAAACGGCCGCCGAGATGCGGGACCTCTTCAGCGCTTATCCGGAGGCCTGCGACAACACGCTGTGGATCGCGGAACGGGCTGATGTAACGATCGACTTCGGCAAGCCCAAGCTGCCGTCGTTTCCCCGCCCGGCCCAGTTCCGCGACGCCGACTCCTACCTGCGCCACCTGGCTTTGGACGGGGCGGCGGAGCGTTACGGGACGCCCTTGCCCGGGCCCGTCGTGGAACGGTTGGAGTACGAGCTCGGTGTCATCTCCGACATGGGCTTCTCGGACTACTTCCTCGTGGTGTGGGACCTGATCCGCCACGCTCGTGACCACGGCATAAGGGTCGGTCCCGGGCGGGGCAGCGCGGCGGGCTGTTGCGTGGCCTACTGCCTGCGCATCGTCGACCTCGATCCGATCCGCTACGACCTGCTCTTCGAACGGTTCCTGAACCCGGGCCGCAAGCAGATGCCGGACATCGACATGGACTTCGACGAGCGTTACCGCTCCGAGATGATCCGTTACGCGGCCGAGAGATACGGATGGGACCACGTAGCCCAGATCGTGACCTTCTCGACCATCAAGGCCAGGGCGGCCGTGCGCGACGCGGCCCGCGTTCTCGGCTACCCCTACGGCCTCGGCGACCGCATAGCCAAGCTCATGCCCCCCCTGGTGATGGGCCGCGACACGCCCCTGTGGGCTTGCCTGGACGAGACCCCGAAGTACGCCGACGGCTACAAGCAGGCGGCCGAGCTGCGTGAGCTGTGCGCCACCGACCCCGACGCCAGGAAAGTCGTCGATGTAGCCAGAGGTTTGGAGGGGATGCGCCGCCAGGACGGCATCCACGCCGCCGCTGTGGTCATCTCCGCCGACCCCATCACCGAGCACCTCCCCATCCAGCGCAAACCCGAGCCGGGCGGCCGCCCTGAAGACGCTCCGATCGTCACCCAGTACGAAATGCACGGGGTGGAAGAGCTGGGCCTTTTGAAGATGGACTTCCTCGGCCTGCGGAACCTCTCGGTCATCGAGCGGGCCCTAGACCTGATCGAGGCCGCCACCGGTGAGCGCCCCGACATCGACCAGATCCCTCTCGATGACCCGGCCGTATTCGAGATGCTCCAGCGGGGGGACTCCATAGGGGTGTTCCAGCTGGAGGGCGGACCGATGCGCAACCTGGTCCGTTCTCTGGCGCCCACCGAGTTCGAGGACGTGGCGGCCCTGGTTGCCCTCTACCGGCCCGGGCCCATGGCGGCCAACATGCACAACGACTACGCCGACCGGAAGAACGGCCGGCAGGGAATCACCTACCAGCACCCGGACATGGAGAAGGCGCTGGGCAACACCTACGGCCTATGCATTTATCAGGAGCAAATGATGCTCCTGGCGACGACCTTTGCGGGCTACTCGCTGGCCGAGGCGGACAATCTCCGCAAGGCCGCCGGTAAGAAGATCCGTGAGGTGATGGCCAAGGAACGGGAGAAGTTCGAGTCGGGTTGCGAGGCGACCGGCTATGGACGCGATGTCGGAAAGATGCTCTTCGACATCATCGAGCCGTTCGCTGACTACGGCTTCAACCGGAGTCACGCTTTTGGGTATGGCCTGGTCAGCTACCAAACCGCGTGGCTGAAGGCTCATTATCCGGCCCAGTACCTGGCCGCCCTCCTGACCAGCGTCAAAGACGACAAGGACAAGACAGGCGTCTACTTGGCGGAGTGCCGGGCGCAGGGCATAGAGGTTCTCGTGCCCGACATCAACGTGTCGGCCTCCGATTTCACCGCCGCCCCGCTCGAAGAGAAGGACGGCGAGGACCGCTGGGTCGTCCCCTTCGGTCTTTCCGCCATCCGCAACGTAGGGGAAGCGCTGGTGGAGCGGGTGATCGCGGAGCGGGAGCGGGGCGGGCCGTTCACCGACTTCTACGACTTCTGCAACCGGGTCGATCCGATGGTCCTGAACAAGCGCACGGTGGAGTCGCTCATCAAGGGGGGCGCGTTCGACCAGCTGAACCACCCCCGCCAGGGCCTCTGCCTGGTATTCGAGCAGATCGTGGACCGAACCCTGGCTCGGCGCCGGGAGGCCGACCAGGGGGTGATGAGCCTCTTCGACGACCCTGGAGGAGGCGAAGCGGTGTTCGACGACGCCCGGGTCCCCATCCCCGAGCAGGACTTCGAGAAGATGGCTCGCTTGGCCTTCGAGAAGGAGATGCTCGGCCTCTATTTGAGCGACCACCCCCTGAAAGGTCTCGAGGCCGCTCTCGGTCGCCACACCGACACGACCATCGCCGAGATCCGGGCCCAGGCCGCCGGGGCGGCGGGCGAGCCGGGTTCCGGCTTCGGTGGAGGAGCCGACTTCGGCCGGGTCGGAGAGGTCCGCTGGGTGGGCGGCGTGATCACCTCGCTGGTGCGCAAGTACACGAAGCGGGGAGATCTGATGGCCACCTTCGTGCTAGAGGACCTCGAGTCGTCGATCGAGGTGTGGGTGTTCCCCAAGACCATGGCGGAGGTCGGTTACCTCCTCGCCGACGATGCGGTGGTCAGCGTCAAGGGCCGCCTGGACCTGCGCGACGAGCAACCGAAGCTGGTCTGCATGGAGATCAAGCGGCCCGAGCTGAGCGCGGAAGGGACCGAGCCCCTCCACGTCTTCCTGCCCCTGGGTGCTCTCTCCGACGATCGGGTGCACGCCCTGAAGCGCCTCCTGCAGGAGCACCCCGGCCCCGCCCCGGTTCTGCTCCACGTGGGGGCCAAGTGCATCCGGCTGGCCTCCGACTTCTGTGTGGACACGACCCGGGGGCTGTTGGCCGAGCTCCGGGTCCTCCTCGGACCGGCCTGCCTGGGTGGGTAGGCCGGCCCTGCCAGGGAGTTGTGCCGGCCCTGCCAGGGAGTGAGGCGGCTCGGTGGAGCAGAGCGGCCGTTACGGCGTAAACTTGAGCTGTCGATTCATGTGGGTTAGGAGAGTTACCGCGGAATGACGTTGGATGTCGACACGAAGGACTGCACCGCCCTATCGGATGCTGAGTTGGCGGAAATGGCGGATACCGTCACCGACGGGCCAGCCGGCTTCGACATAGGGCTTTTGTCCAAGCAGGCCGAGGCGTGGGTGCTGATCACCCAGGTACGCGATGCCGCCAAGCTGGTCGGCTTCTCGTTCTGTACCCTGGAGCGCATCGGCGGGACACCTTGCCTGCTGTGGGGCCTGGCCTCCGTGAAACGCACCTCCAAGCGCGATCAGATTCTTAAGGCCCTGATCAGCGCCCAATTCCGCCGGGCCGTCCTGGCCTTCCCCGACGAGGACGTCCTCATCGGTACCCGCTTCATCGATCCCGGCGCCTTCGCGGCCTTCAAGGGCCTGGAGGATGTCTGCCCCCGCCCCGGACACAAGCCGAGCGGTGAGGAAAGGGCCTGGTCACGCCGGTTGGCCAAGCGTTTCGGGGCGGAGGGCCGAATTGACGACCGCAGCTTCGTGGTCACCGGTGACGGCATGGCGACGGGGGTGTTCGACTACGAGGCCCCCAAGCCCGAGACGATCGAGCCCGAAGTGGCCGCCCTGCTCGACCCACTGGACCACGCTCGCCACGACGTCCTCATCTCCTTCGGATGGGCCATGGCCGAGGAGCTCGCTTCCAAGTACGCCTCGTAGGGCCCCTCAGGGGCGGCGCAGGACGGTCTCGACGACCTTGTGGCAGCGCCCGTCGATGGGCGCGGTCAGAGAAACCACCAGGCGGTCCCTCTTGTCCGCGGTGAGGCGGGTTCGTCCAGTGCGGTCCATCCACCCAGCCACGGTGCGGTCCAGGCAGGGCAGCTCTCTCTCGTGGCCCTGCCAGCCGAACCGGCAGCCCAGGTAGGAACCCTCCCGGCACAACGTCACGGAGCCCTCGGGCTCGACGACCGCGATCGAGGGATGGCTGGCGGTTCGCTCCCAGAAGGGGATGGCCGTGGCGGTCACGCCTAGAAGCGGCTGGCGGTGGGGGTGGAGCAACGGCCGGAGAAGCCGTTCGCAGCGCCGGCCTCCCATGCGGCTCACCGGCTGGGGCGACCCGACCAGGCCCAGAGCCTCGGGTTGGGCGGGGTCGGGTACGGCGTCGAGGCCGCCGTCCAGGGTGACTTCTACCACGTCATAGGGCTGGATACGCTCGCCACAGGGGATCGGCGACCAGCCCCGCACCAGGGCGCCGGATGCCAGGTCCACTCCCGCGCACTGGTGCCCGTCGGCCGCCACCACCAGCAGTTGCAACGTGGACCCGGCCACGACCCGGACCCGGGGCAGGTCCTTGACGACCGGATATAGCTCAGTGCTGGTCACGGAATCTCATAATTATCGATCGGACGGCCACGGAGGGTGGATGCTCGCGAGCTCACGGGCTAGGCCCG
>JAFAWZ010000031.1 GCA_019241495.1 Acidimicrobiales bacterium
TCGGTGAGCGGGGCGTAGCCGAACCACCCGAAGTTGGCGGCGCCGTTGTTGGTCAAGAAGCCGGACGACATCAGGAGGAAGCCGCCCAGGTACAGCCAGTAGGACAGGTTGTTGAAGCGGGGGAACGCCATGTCCGGCGCCCCGATCATGAGGGGTATGAAGTAGTTGCCGAACCCGGCGAAGGCGAACGGCCCGGCGAACACGAACAACATGATCGTGCCGTGCAGCGTGAACAGCTCGTTGAAGACGTTGGGGGTGAGGAAGTGGTTGTCCGGCACGATGAGCTGGGTGCGCATGCCGAGCGCCATGCCTCCGGCCACGATGAAGCCGATCAGGCCAGTGATCAGGTAGTTCAGCCCGATCTGCTTGTGGTCGGTGCTCGTGATGTATCTGACGATCCCCCGAGGTCGCGGCCCCGGGATGATCTCCATGAGCGGGAGCTCGGCCTCGAGATGGGGGCCCCCCGGCTGGGCGGCCCCGCCCCGGTCTTCAAGAAGCGTCATCGGTTCGCTGTCACTCCGTTGCCTGTTAGTGCCCTCGCCGAAACTACATGGGCGGCCGAAGGCCGATACTGACGCAACGCCGCGCCCAACATCATCGAAGCCGTCCAAGTAGTTTCGGCTCGGGCGCTTGCTCCGGTTTCGGTCATGGTCCGTCGCCCGTGTTGGGGGTGCATGTCCCCGTGCGGGGTGGGCCGTCCTGCCCGGCGGTCGTGATCGAGCACGCCGGCTGCTGGGCGTACCACGCCGCGTAGTCCGATGGGCTCATCACCTGCACCAAGAAGCGCATGTAGGCGTGGTACTGGCCACAGATGTTGTTGCACTGCCCCGGGTAGAGGCCGGGCTTGGTGACATTGAGGTCGAAAGTGTTGTCGATGCCCGGTATGAGGTCTCGGTTGAACAGGAACGCCGGGACATAGAAGGTGTGCACCACGTCGAGCGACACGACGTGCAGCTGGACCGTCTCGTTGGCTGGCATGACCAGGACGGGGAGGCCGGTGTTGTCGTTGATGTCGTTGTAATTGGCCGTGCCGACCTGGGAGTGCCCGTTCGGGTACACGAAGCGCCAGCCCCACTGGAACCCGTCCACGGTGATCTTGACGTCCGGGTTGGCCGACACCTTGTTCACATGGTTCTCGGCGGTGAACAACAGACCGAAGATGATCGCCACCACGATGAGCGGGATGATGGTGTAGGTCGCTTCGAGGGGGATGTGGTATTGGAACTGGGCGGGGGTGCGGCCGGGGCCCTCGCCGTCACGGTGGCGGTACCGGATCAGCGCCCAGGTGATCAGGACCACGACGAGGACGCCGATCGGGATGGCGAAGTAGTAGGACCAGTGCCACAGCACCCGGGCCCAGTGATTCTGCGTCGTCACGCCGTGGGGGGAGCCGAAGTTCGTGGCCAGCAGGCGGGCGGGGAGCTGCATATCTGGGCCCCACATTAAGCACCCGCCGGGTAGCGCACCAACCCAGACCACCTGCCCCCGCCCGATTGCCGCCGCTCCGTTACCGCGCCTATCATGGCCGGTCGGCCCGGGCGCGTTCAGGCGCGTCCGCCAGCCTCTTTTCCTTGGTAGCTAGTACACCCGTAAGGACCGCACTGTGCGCACGTTCACGCCGAAGCCCGCCGATATCCAGCGCGTCTGGTACGAGGTCGACGCGGACGGCGCCGTCCTCGGCCGGCTGGCCACCGAGGTGGCCCGGGTGCTGCGGGGCAAGCACAAGCCGATCTTCGCCCCCCACCTCGACACTGGCGACCACGTCATCGTGGTGAACGCGGCCAAGCTGCAGATGACCGCAGGAAAGGCCGACAAGAAGGTGCACTACCGCCACTCCGGTTACCCGGGCGGGCTCTCGGCGCGCACTTACGCCGACCTGTTGGCCCGCGAGCCCGAGGACACCTTCCGCCGGGCCGTACGGGGCATGCTGCCGAAAGGGCCGCTCGGCCGGTCCATGCTGCGCAAGCTGAAGGTCTACGCCGGCCCGACCCATCCCCACTCGGCGCAGGGCCCCCGGCCCCTACCCATCGACCCGCGCGCCCGCCGCGCCTCGTAGTCCCCCAGCGAAGAGTCAGCAGCGAAGAAGCCAGAGGAGCATCGTGCCCAAGCCGCTCGTTCAGTCCACCGGACGCCGCAAGGCCGCCGTCGCCCGCGTCCGCCTGCGCCCCGGTTCGGGCGTGGTGACGGTCAACCGGCGGCCCATCAGCGAGTACTTCCCCTCCGCCACCCACCGCATGATCATCACCGAGCCCATGCGCCTGGTCGAGAAGGCCGAGTCCTATGACGTGGACACGACACTAGACGGAGGCGGCGTGTCCGGTCAGGCCGGCGCCCTGCGCCTCGGGATCGCCCGGGCCCTGGCCGAGCTCGAGCCCGACCTGCGGGCACCTCTGAAGAAGGCCGGATTCCTGACCCGTGACGCCCGCGAGAAGGAATCGAAGAAGTACGGCCTGAAGAAGGCCCGCAAGGCGCCTCAGTACTCGAAGCGGTAGAACCCGACCCTTCGCCCGTGTTGCGGTTCGGTACCGACGGTGTGCGGGGGGTAGCCGGCCGGGAGCTGACTCCCGAGCTGGTGCTGGCCTTGGGCCGGGCCGCGGCGCGCGTCCTGGCCGCTGAGGGCGGGGCGTTCCTGGTGGGCCGCGACACCCGTTTGTCCGGCCCGATGCTGCAGGCCGCCCTCTCCGCCGGGCTGGCCGCCGAAGGCATCGACGTGGTGGACCTGGGCGTGCTCCCGACCCCGGGTGTGGCCGCCGTGGCCGCGGCCCGTCAGCTGCCGGCCGCGGTGATCTCGGCTTCTCACAACCCCTACCTCGACAACGGGATCAAGCTCCTCGCCCCGGGGGGGCACAAGCTGACCGACGCCCAGGAGGAGACGATCGAGTCGCTCCTGGCCGGGCCGAGTGGCCGTGCGGATGCGAGGGCGGGGGCGGGCCTGGGCCGGTTGACGACTGATGTCGCGGCGGGGCAGGGCTACTGCGACAGCGTGGTGGCTGCCATGGAGGGCCGCCGTCTGGACGGCATGCGAGTGGCGGTGGACTGCGCCAACGGGGCCGCCGTGTCCACGGCCGGTGTGATCCTGGCCGCGGCGGGGGCCGACGTCGTGGCGGTCCTCGGCGATTCGCCCGACGGCACGAACATCAACGCGGGTTGCGGGTCCACCGCTCCTCAGGCGTTGGCCGCGGCGGTCGTGCGCGAGCACGCCGACGCCGGCCTGGCTTTGGACGGCGACGCCGACCGGGTGATCGCCGTCGATGACCGGGGCGAGGTGGTGGACGGGGACCGGTTGTTGGCCTTGTTCGCTAGGGACCTCCACGAGCGGAGGCGCCTGGCTGGTGACTCGGTGGTAGTGACGGTGATGACCAACCTGGGCTTCCACCGGGCCATGGCGGCGGCCGGGATAGGGGTGGTGCAGACTGCGGTGGGGGACCGCTACGTGCTGGAGGCGCTCGAGTCCAAGGGTTGGTCCCTCGGGGGCGAGCAGTCGGGCCACATCGTGTTCCGGGACCTGGCCACCACGGGGGACGGAGTGTTGACCGGCTTGTTGTTGCTCGACCTGCTGGCTCGGCGGGGGGAGCCGTTGTCGAAGCTGGCGGCAGCCGTGATGGTGCGGCTGCCCCAGGTGCTGCGCAACGTCCGGGTGGCTGACCACCGGGGTCTCGAGGCTGCGGGGCCGGTGTGGGAAGAGGTGCGCCGGGTCGAAGAGGAGCTGAGCGGGGACGGTCGGGTGTTGATCCGACCCAGCGGAACCGAGCCCCTGGTGCGGGTGATGGTCGAGGCCGGGACGGAGGCGGCCGCCTCGGGGGCGGCTGATCGGCTGGAGGCGGCGATCCTGGCCGTCCTCGGGTCGCCTTGAGGTGCGGGTTCCGGGTCGAATAGTGGTCACTTCACCTACATATATGTAGGTGAAGTGACCACTATTGATTTTCCTCACGCCGACCAGCCGGCCAGCCTCACGCCGGCCAACCGGCCAACCGGCCCGCCGGGCCCAGCCGGCCCTTACCCGAAGGCCGACTCGGCCAGCGCCGGCCCCTCATCCGGCGCGGTGTCGCTGGCCCGCTCCGGACCGAGCGATGAGCGCAGCCGCAGGTCCTTCAACAGGAACGACAACACGAAGGCCAGCGCGGCCACCGGCAGGGCGTACAGAAACGCCTGGTCCATGGCATACACGAAGGCGTGGCCCTGAGCCTTGGCGCCGTAGACCACCCGATAGTGGGGGAAGACGTCCTTCTGCTTGAGGACGACCACCGCGTTCAGCACGGCGGCTCCCACTGCCCCGCCGAGCGTCCGGAAGAAGGTGGTAGAGGCGGTGCCCACCCCCATGTACTGGTAGGGGACGGTGTTCTGCACGGCCAACACCAGGATCTGCATGAACAGCCCCATGCCGAGGCCGATCACGAACATCATCCCAGCCAGCTGCCAGGCGCCCGTGCTCACCGTGATCAAGCTCATGAGACCCAGACCAAGGGTGAGGATCGCCGTGCCGGCGACGATGAAGATCTTGTAGCGGCCGATGCGGCTGACCAACCGGCCCGAGGTGATGGACGACAACAGGACCCCGATGAGCATGGGGATCATCCGCAGACCGGAGACGGTGGGGCTCACCCCCCGGACGGTCTGCAGGTACTGGGGGAGGAACAACAGCGCCCCGAACATCGCCGTTCCGGCGATGAAGGCGATGACGTTGACGACGCTGAACACCCGCAGCCGGAACAGGTGCAAGGGGATGATCGGTTCGGCGGCCCGTCTCTCCCACCATATGAAGGCGGCGATCAGGAGCAGCCCGGGGATGGCGTACGCCCAAGTCGTGCCCGTGACACGGGTGGCGGAGCCGGCCTGCTGGACGGCGACGAGTACGAGGGACACGCCCCCGACGATCAGGAACGAGCCGACCACGTCGATCTTGGACCGGCTGGACCGGTGGTCCATCTTGAGCACCCGGTTGATCACGACCAGGGCCACCGCGCCGACCGGGATGTTAACGTAGAAGACCCAACGCCAGGAGGCCGCATCTACCAGGAAGCCACCGACCAAGGGGCCCACCACACTGGAAAGAGTGAAGACCGCCCCGAAATAGCCCTGGTAGCGGCCCCTCTCTCGTGGCGGGATGACATCGCCGATGATGGCGAGGGCGAGGGTCATCAATCCGCCGGCCCCGAGCCCTTGCAAGCCGCGGAAGATGATGAGCTGGTACATGTTCTGGGCCAGGCCGGACAGGACGCTGCCCCCGAGGAAGATGACTATCGCCGCCTGGAAGATGCGCTTCCGGCCGAACTGGTCGCTGATCTTGCCGTAGAGAGGGGTGCTGGCCGTGCTGGTCAGCAGGTACGAGGTGACGACCCAGGCGTACAGGTCCAAGCGGTGGAAGTCCTGACTGATCCGGGTCAGAGCGGTGGACACGATCGTCTGGTCGAGGGCGGCGAGCAGCAGGCCCAACCCGAGGCCAGACATGATTAACATGATCTGGCGGTGGCTATAGGAGCTGTACGAGGGACTGGTCGGCGCCTCGACCTCCGATTCGGCCGCGCTCACGTCTGGCGCTCTTTCACCAAAGGAGCGAGTGCCTGGGCCAGCTGGGCGAACGCCTCGTCGATGAGCTCAGGGAATGGCCGCTGGCAGCGCGAGTCGGCCCATCTTTGCTGGGCCACCCGGCAGGCCCCGAAGGCCGCGGCGACGAGTACTTCTGGGAGCATGTCCTTCTCCCGGGGGCTCCCGATCCGTTGGGCAACCGCCTCCACCAGGGCCCGGGCCATCTCGTCGTAGGCGGCTGCCACGGCTGCCATCAGCTGGGGCTCACGTTGGACGAGCTGATGGCGCCGGGTGGCCGGCTCCGGATCGCGGTTCCGTTCGATCATCTCCTGCTCGAGCACCCGGCGTAGGGCGGTCAGCGGGTCCTCGCCCGCGGGACGAGCGAGCAGGGCAGCGCGCAGCGCTTCCGGTCGGGTGGGATCGTGGTTCACCACCGCGTCCTCTTTGGAGGCGAAGTACGACCAGAACGTCCGGGGAGCCAGACCCGCTTTCTCGCTGATCGCCTCAATAGTCACCTGGGACAGGCCGCACGCATCCACCAGGTCGAATGCCGCTTCGTGGATCGCCTGCCGGGTTGCCTGCTTCTTGCGCACACGATGGGAGGCAACGACAGCGGTGGCAACGGGCACGAGGCCCTCAGCCTACCTGACGTCGCTGCGTAATGCGCAAAAATGCTCTCTACGCAAGAACGCAAGAACAGGCGACCGGAGCCGACCTTAGAAGCTGTCGCCAAACCATTTCCAGGTGGAGAGGGCGGCGGCTCGTCCCATCCCCAGGGTGCGAGCGGAGCATAGAGTTCGTCAGAGACGAGCCGCCGCCTTCTCCCTCCCGCGAGTCTTGCGACAGCTTCTGAAGGGGCGGAACAGTACCCTTGCGGCATGTGCGGCATCGTTGCGGTCCTGGCCCGCCCGTCCCGTCGGCCGGTCCCCGACGGCGATGCACTCCTGGCCAGCATCGGGGAGCTGAACCAAGCACTGGTCGCCGCGGCGGACGACTTCCATGACGTCACCTACCTGACCACCCTCCATCAGGTGACCGCAGCGTTGAGGGGGGTGGACCGGCAGCTCCACGGGCAGGCCGGGCTTAAGGCCCTCCTTTGCCTGGCCGATCCCTCGGCCGTTCGGCCGGCCGGCCTGTTGGCTCGCTTCGAAGCGGAGGCCAGCCGGCTCGATGCGGCTGTAGATGCGATCGAGAAGGCCATTGATCGTGATGCCGTCCGCCTCGCCCCCGAAGAGCAGGAACAGGTCAACGCTGCTCTGGTTGCCCTGAAAGACGCCAGCTGGGCCATCGGCCACGACCGGCTCGGCATGGCTGGCCGGGTCGCGGCCATGCTCGAGCGCGCCCAGCCCCGCCTCACCACGGCCGACCTCGCTCCGCTTGGCCCCGGACCGGCCAACCTGGATGGCTGGTGGGCCGTGGAGGTCGCCCTCTCCTCGCTCGACCGCCTGGAGGTCCGGGGTCGGGACTCGGCCGGCCTCCATGTGCTGGTCAGCGGGCACGGACTCGACGTGGATGCCGAGGGGCTGGCCGGCCGGGACCGCGACGCGGCCTACGGCTCGGGATCGGTGCGTCTCGCCGGAGGCTGCCTCAGCTTCGTCTACAAGGCGGCGGCGGAGATCGGCGAGCTGGGCGACAACGTCCGGGCCCTGCGCGCCGCGATCTCCACCGACTCACTGCTCGCTCGGGCCATGGGAGCCCCCGGCGCCCGGGTGACTGTGGTCGCCCATACGAGATGGGCCAGCGTGGGCATCATCTCCGAGCCCAACGCCCACCCGGTGAACTCAGAAGAGCGGGATCGGACGGCCACGCCTTACGTGGTGGCCGCCCTCAACGGCGACGTGGACAATCACATCGAGCTCAGGGATGCGGAAGGGCTCGACCTGCCGGTGGAGATCACGACCGACGCCAAGGTCATTCCGACCTTGATATCCCGCTGCATCGACGCGAGCCAGACTGACGCGAGCCACACTGACGGAGGCCGCACTGACGGAGGCCGCACTGACGGAGGCCGTACGGGCACCACGGTGGACGAGGCCTTTCTCGAGACCGTCGCCCGCTTCGACGGGTCGGTGGCCATCGCCGCGTCGGCCGCCGATCAGCCCGATCAGCTCCATCTGGCCCTGTGCGGTTCGGGTCAGTCCCTGTATATCGGCCTGGCCGACGAGGCGTTCGTGGTGGCCAGCGAGCCCTACGGAGTGGTCGAGGAGACCGATTCGTATATCCGCATGGACGGGGAGAGCACGCAGGGCCAGGTCGTGGTGCTCGACCGGTCGGGTGCTGGCACTACCGCTGGCATGACCCGGATGCGCTACAGCGGCACCCCCATGCCGGTGCAGGAGAACGAGATCATCTCCGCCCAGATCACCACGCGCGACATCGACCGGCGCGGCTTCGCCCACTTCCTGCTCAAGGAGCTGACCGAGGCGCCGGACTCGTTCCGCAAGACCCTCCGGGGCCGCATCGTCTCGGACCCCGGCGGGCCATTGGCCGTCAGGCTCGGCGAGGACACCCTTCCGACCTCGGTGGCCCGTGCCCTCGAGGAAGACGCCATCCGCCGGGTCGTGGTCATCGGCCAGGGCACGGCCGCGGTGGCGGGGCAGGCGGTGGCCGAGGCCATCCGCCAGTGCCTGCCGGGCCTATCGGTGCAGGCGACCCCGGCGACGGAGCTTTCGGGTTTCGGGCTGGCCGACGACATGAGCGACACGCTCATAATCGCCATCAGTCAGTCTGGCACCACTACTGACACCAATCGGACGGTGGATCTGGCTCGCACGCGCGGCGCTCACGTCATCGCCGTCGTCAACCGCCGCAACAGCGACCTGGCCTCCAAGGCCCATGGCGTCTTGTACACCTCCGACGGGCGCGACGTGGAGATGAGCGTGGCCAGCACCAAGGCCTTCTACGCCCAGGTGGCGGCGGGTTGGCTGCTGGCCGCCGGGCTGGCCCAGCGGGCCCTTCGCGCCCCGGGAAGGCCATCCGCCGGCGGGCCGAACGGTCAACCAACCGGGACCGGCGCAGATCGCACCCGCATCCTGGAGGCGCTGCGTGACCTTCCCCAGGCCATGGACCGGGTCCTCGCCATGCGCGAGGAGATCGGCCGGGCCGCCGCGGTGATCGCGCCCCGCAGGCGGTATTGGGCGATCGTCGGCAGCGGCCCGGACCGCATCGCCGCGGCGGAGATCCGCATCAAGCTCTCCGAGCTGTGCTACCGCTCGATCTCATCGGATTCGACCGAGGACAAGAAGCACATCGATCTCTCCTGCGAGCCGATGGTCATCGTGTGCGCCGCCGGCCTGCGGGGGCCGAATGCCGACGATGTGGCCAAGGAGGTCGCCATATACAAGGCCCACAAGGCGGCGCCGGTGGTGGTGGTCACCGCGGGCGAGGAGGCCCGGTTCACCAACGTGGGCTGCGACATCATCGCCGTGCCGGCGACCGATCCGGCGGTGGGGTTCGTGTTGTCGGCGATGGTCGGCCATTTGTTCGGATACGAAGCCGCTCTGTCGATCGACTCGCAAGCCCGCCCGCTGCGCCAGGCGCGCGCCGCCATCGAGCAGGCCGTGAGCCACGACCCCGAGCGCGCCCTCGACCGCATCGGAGCGGATCTGGCTAGGGCCGCTGAGCCGTTCCGCCGGGGTCTGCGCGACGGGAGCTACAACGGCAACCTCGAAGCATCCACCGCCGTCCGCCTCGAATCGCTGCTCCGCTAC
>JAFAWZ010000073.1 GCA_019241495.1 Acidimicrobiales bacterium
GAGCGCCTTCGCGCCGAGCCGCGTGCGCAATTCGTCGACGCACCGATCGAAGTCGGCGCCGGCTCGATCGAGCTTGTTCACAAACGCGATCCGCGGGAGCTCGCGCTTGTTCGCACGCCTCCACACGCTCTCGGTTTGCGGCTCGACTCCGGCGACGGCGTCGAGGACGACGACGGCACCGTCGAGCACGCGCAACGAGCGCTCGACCTCGACGGTGAAGTCGACGTGGCCCGGCGTATCGATGATGTTGATGCGACAGACGCTCTTGCCGCCGGCGAGGCCGGCTGGGGGCCAAAAGCAGGTCGTGGCGGCGGAGGTGATGGTGATGCCGCGCTCCTGCTCCTGCTCCATCCAATCCATCGTCGCCGCGCCTTCGTGGACCTCGCCGATCTTGTAGTTGATCCCGGTATAGAAGAGGATGCGCTCGGTCGTGGTGGTCTTGCCGGCATCGATGTGGGCCATGATCCCGATGTTCCGGACCTGGGCCAGGGGCTTGGCGCGGGTTGCGGTCGATTCAGCCATGGGGGGTTCTCCGAACTGCGTTACGTGTCGTCGTAGGTAAAGGAGTGGCTACCAGCGGTAGTGGGCGAAGGCCTTGTTCGACTCGGCCATCTTGTGCATGTCCTCCCGCCGCTTGACCGCCGCGCCGACGCCGTTGGAGGCGTCGAGCAGCTCGGCGGCCAGCTTCTGGGCCATGGTCTTCTCCCGGCGCTGGCGGGAGTAGCCGACCAGCCAGCGGATGGAAAGGGTGTTGGCCCGCTTCGAGCGGACCTCGACGGGAACCTGGTAGGTGGCGCCGCCGACCCGCCGGCTTTTGACCTCGAGCTGGGGCTTGGTGTTCTCCACAGCCCGTTTCACGACCGACAACGCGTCCCCGTCGCCGCGCTCTTTGATTATCTCGAGGGCGTCGTAGACGATGCGCTCGGCCAGGCTCCTCTTGCCCCGCTCCAGCACCTTGTTGACGATCTGGGTTATGAGGACCGACCGGTAGATCGGATCGGGGAGCAAGTCCCGGCGGGGGGCAGGTCCTTTACGAGGCATTTCCTTTTATCCCTTCTTCGCCCCGTAGCGGCTGCGAGCCTGCTTACGGTCGCGCACCCCGGAGGTGTCGAGAGTGCCGCGGATGATCTTGTAACGGACACCGGGAAGGTCCTTGACCCGGCCCCCGCGGACCAGGACGATCGAGTGCTCCTGGAGGTTGTGGCCCTCGCCCGGTATGTAAGCGGTGACCTCGACGCCGCTGGTGAGGCGGACACGGGCGACCTTGCGCAGCGCCGAGTTCGGCTTCTTGGGAGTGGTCGTGTACACGCGGGTGCACACGCCGCGCCGCTGGGGGGCGCCGCGTAGGGCCGGCGTCTTGGTCTTGACCGTCTTCTGTTCGCGGCCCTTTCGGACCAGCTGCGCGATGGTGGGCAACCTAACCTCTCGTTGCTTCGGGGATTGTGGTTCCGCCGTTCGCCGCGGGCCGCTAGGTGCGCGCGTCGACCGGCCGGTAGGCCGATGACCATGGTAGCGCGGGCCCCGGGACACTGAAAGCCGACCGGGCACGCGCCCCGATTACCGTCGGGGCGTGACCGACATCTGGAACCAAGTCGACGACTATGTAACCCGAACCGTGGTCCACCCCGACGAGGCCCTCCGCCAGGCCGTGGCCACGACCGAGGAGGCGGGCATGCCCGCCATCGCGGTATCGGCCCCCCAGGGCAAGCTGCTGCAGCTGCTGGCCGGCATGGTGGGCGCCCGCCGGATCCTGGAGATCGGCACTCTCGGGGGCTACAGCACGATCTGGCTGGCCCGGGCCCTTCCCCCGGAAGGGAAGCTGATCAGCCTCGAGGTGAGCGAGCGCCACGCCCAGGTGGCGCGAGCCAACCTGGAGGAGGCGGGGGTGGCAGACCGGGTGGAGGTGCGGGTCGGACCGGCCCTGGAGACCCTGCCCACCCTGGCTGGCGAGCAGTTCGATCTGGTCTTCATCGACGCCGACAAGGTCAACATCCCGCAGTACTTCGACTGGTCAGTGCGTCTCAGCCGGCCCGGAACAGCCATCGTCGTGGACAACGTGGTGCGCAACGGTGGCCTGGTGGAAGGCCCGGCGACTGACCCCAACGTGTCGGGGGTGAGGGCGCTGCACGAGCAGCTGGCCCGACGCAGCGACGTGGCCGCCACGACCATCCAGACCGTCGGCTCCAAGGGCTACGACGGGTTCACCCTGGCCATCGTGGGCGGCTGAGCACCCGGCCCGCATCGCTCAGCTGAGCACGAACCGGACGGATTGGATGAGAGCCGCCGGACGGGGATCGGCGGCCAGGTTCTGCTGCATCCGGTTCATCACGTAGGCGAAGCCAACCTGGGGGTCGGGGTCGGCGAAGGCCAGCGAGCCTCCCGCCCCGGAATGGCCGAACGACCGGGGTCCCATCAACGGGGAGAAGGGCGACGGGAGGAGGAAGCCCGACCCGAAGCGGTTGGGCAGGACGAGCACCGTGTCAGGACCCGAGGACTGCTCGACGCACGCCGACTCCACCGTCTGAGCCGTGAGCAGCCGATGGCCGTCGACCTCGCCGATCGTCGCGGCGTAGAGCTTGGCCAGGGCCCGGGCGGTGGCGATGCCGTTCGCCGCGGGCAGCTCGGCCGCGTGGACCTCCCTACGATTGAAGTTCAAAGGTGGCTCGGTTGGATCCAAAGCCCGCGTCAGGAGCGAACCCGGGTCGGCCATGGCCAGGAAGCGTTCCCGCTGCTCGGGGGCCGGATCGTCAAGCATGACGGGCGGATCGGCGGCGATGAGGCGGCAGACGCGCCGCTCCTCGGCCTCGGGCAGCCCGATCCACAGATCGAGGCCGAGCGGTCCGCTCACCTCATCGGCGAGGACCTGCCCCACCGTGCGGGACGTGACCCGCCGTATGACCTCACCGACCAGCCATCCGAATGTCATGGCGTGGTAGCCGTGCTGGGCGCCCGGTTCCCACATGGGGGCCTGAGCGGCCAGAGCTTCGACGGCGGGGTCCCAAGCCAGGGCCCGCTCGGCCGGCAGCCGGGGCTCCAGGGTGGGCAGGCCGGCCCGGTGCGACAGCAGGTGGCGGACCGTGACCGCCTGCTTGCCGGCCTGGGCGAACTCGGGCCAGTAGGCCGATACGGGGGCGTCCAGATCGAGCAGGCCGCGCTCGGCCAGCATGTGAGCGCAGATGGTGGTCGCACCCTTGGTGGTCGAGTAGACGAGGGTCAGGGTTTCCTCGCCCCACTCTTGCCCGGTCTTGCGATCAGAGATCCCGGCCCAGATGTCTACGACCGGCCGGCCCCCGACGTAGAGGCAGAAGGCGGCGCCGACGTCTCCCCGCTCGGCAAAGTTGGCCTCGAAAGCCTCACGCACCGGCTCGAAGCCGGGCTCCACCCTCCCGTATACCTCCATACCGCGGAACATTAGGGGTCGCGAGACCTCAGGGCGCTGCCTGCAACGAGAACAGGCTGCTGCCGGCGACGGCCGAGGCGATAGCCGAAGATGGGCCGTCGCCGGCCGAGTAGGCGTCGAGGAACGCCTCGGTGATCGCCTCGATGCCCGGCAGCCACTGGCTCCCGCTCTCGAGAGGCGGCAGGTGCTCGCCCCCGCGCAGGACGAGGAGGTACTTGGGCGCCGAAGCGAGGGAGTAGGTCTGGTAGCCGTTGGTGGGCGGGTTGATCGTGTCGGCGTCGCCCTGGGTGACGAGGACAGGCGGGTTGTGGGTCGCCCCGCTTTCGAGCGGCTGGACCGACATGGCGATCAGGGCCCGGTAGGCCGGCTCGGCGGGTGGCGTGGGGGCGACGGCGGCGGCCAGGGCGGTTTCCCCACCGTCGCTGTGGCCGGCCACCGCGACCCGGCCGGGATCGATGCGCGCCGCTAGTGGGCTGGCCGGGCTCACCAACCAGTCGGTCACGAAACGCACGTCGGCGGGCTGGTTCTGGATGTCGTTCTCGTCCAGGTCGGAGCCGGCCACGGCCTGGTCTGTGAGGGGAAACTCGGGCGCGGCCACGATGTAGCCGTGGGCCGCCCAGGCTTCGAGCATGGTCCGGTAGGGGTCGGGACCGGCGCCGAAGCCGTGGGCGAAGACGACCAGCGGCAGCCGGCCTCCCGCGTCGGGTACCCACACGAGCGTGGTGAGGGCGCGGGTGGCGCTGATGGTCCGCCCTGCGCTCACTGTCGGCCGGGACGGATCGACCAAGGGGATAGTTTGCTCGGTGACCGGGAAAGGCGGCTTGGGTAGGGCCAAGGAGGTGGTGGTAGTGGAAACCGTCGAGGTTGAGGTGGATGAGGACGTCGAGGTGGACGCGACCGGATCTACGCCCCTGTTGAGCGCGACCGGCGCCCGGGGCGCCCCACAGGCGCAGCCGACCAGCGATATCCCGAGGACGACCGACAGCCGCCAACGGCGGTCCTTTGACATCCTCTTGGAACGGTAGCCGAGCCAGTGCCCGCTGCGACGTACCTGCGGGGCCGGAACCTGATCGTGGCCGGCACGGCGGCCCTGCTCGCCGCGGCGTGCAGCGGGTCGGGGCACTCGGCCCTTCCCCCGGCCACCACCAGGCCGGGGCCGACCACCACCTCCACAGTGCCCGGCGTGCAGACGAGCGGGAAGCGCACGGTGATCAGCCCGACCGGCCTGCACGTGCGGGCCCAGGCGGACAAGGCGGCGCAGGTGCTGGCGACGGCGGCCCAGGGCACGGTGTTGACCGTGCTCAGCTACTCGGGCGCGTCAGGAGGTTGGTACCAGGTCAAAGGGGCGACCGTCACGGGCTGGATCACCTCCGACCCGACGCTCAGCGCGTCGGGCGAGTTCAGGCCCTACAGCTCGGCCGACTTCAACGCTCTGCTCCCGGCGACGTGGACTTCGACCCCGGTCCCCCCGGCCAGCGTGTCGTTCGCGCCCCCGTCAGGTGGTGACAACGTGACTGCCATTACGGCCCCGAACGTCACTTCGCTGCCCAACGTCCCCGCCGGCTACGGGCAGACCTCCTCGCAGCAGGTGGTGATCTGCGGTGTGACCTCCCGATTGCTCTCCTTCTCCCGGGTGGGTGGGGCGCCGGCGACCACGGTGCCGAGCTCGACCACCGTCCCAACTGGTGCGCTGCAGGCCTACATGGTCGAGGTGAAGCTGAGGCTGGAGGCGCAGCACGCCCTCGGCTTCTACGCCAACCTGTCAGACGTCGGCGACTCGCTGCAGACCTTCGAGGCCCTGGTGTACTCGGTCAGCTTTCCCTTCCCGGTGTGCTCGGGGGGTTAGACCTTCCAGACCTCGGCGCCGGCCGCCGTGGTCGAATTCGGGCCCAGCAGCCAGGTGAGGAACTGGTCGGCGGCTTGAGGTTGGGGCACGTAGGCCCACACCGCGATGACCGTCCGCACGTTCCAGGCGTGCATCTCGGCCAGCATCGAGGAACGCAGTGACGCCGTCTCGGTCGGAATGGCGCCACCGGCCACCTCAGTGAAGGTGCGGCCGGTCAGGGAGTCGGTGGTGTAGCCGAGGATGCCGGAGAAAGCCAGCTTGTGGTCGGGCCCCTGAGGGACGAGGAACGATCCTCCGACCATGCGAAAACGAAAGTGCGCCTCGGCCTGCCAGATCGACGGTGGCGGGAAGGCCGCCGAGGACGGGAAGGGGAACAGCACGGCCGTGGAACCGGCCGGGACCGATTCGACGGCGGAGGAGAGGAAGTAGGGGGGCGTGCCGTTGTAGGTGATGTCCACGAAGGGTGCGGCCGGCACGAGGGGCAGCAGGCAGACCCCCGCGGCGAGCATGGTGATCGGGCCTCCGAAGCGATGGGCCGTCAACCTGCCCCGGAGCTGGGTCAGGCCATAGGCGAACACGACGGCCGCGCAGAGGGCGACGAGCAGGGAGTAGCGCACCGGCTCGGCGCTGGCCACGACGGGGAGGTGTTCCAGGACGAACCCGGGCAACGGGAAACCGCTCCCGGCGCTGCCGCGGGGGCCGAGCGACGGCGAGCGGTAGACGGCCAGGGTGGCGCCGAGGGACAGGATGAAGGCGCATATCCCTGTGATGCCGGCGACCAGCACGATTGCGTGCCGCCTGAGCAGCACGAGGCAGAGGAGGAGGAAGGCGAGCAGGGTGATCCCGAGGTAGGAGCCGTTCTCCGCCCGGGCGGTGGCGAAGTGGTCTGCCCCTCGGAGCAACCGGCCGTGGATGGTGAGCATCTGGTAGCTGTCGGGCAGGAGTGGGCCGATCAGGTCGGCCCGGTAGGCCTGCGGGACGAGGTTCAGCTTGCCGGTCACATGGGCCGGGCCGGCGAGCATGAACCACACCGGGTAGGCGAGCAGGACGACCGAGCATCCGCCGGCCCAGGCTAGGCCGCGCACCACCCAGCGCACGTCATTGCCGGCCCGGCGTCGCATGACGATGGCGGCCACCACGACTGCGATCGCGCCGACGATGACGGTGTCGAGGAGGATCTCGGGGGCGATCAGGAACTGAGCGGCGAGGAGGACGCCGAGGAGAAGGCCGGTGGCGCGCGGTTTCCACTGCCGGCGCACGATCAGCTCGTGGAGCAGAAGGAAGATGAGCGGCGGCAGAGGAACGAATGACAGGTTCAGATGGCCCTGGGCCTGGGCGATCACTGGCGGCGCGAAGCCGTACAGGAGGCCACCTGCGAACGCCGCGGGACGCCACGCCGTGAACCGGCGCAGCAGGGCGTAGGCGGCCAGAGCGGAGAGGGCGAGCGCCGCGGTGGATGCCACGTTGTAGGACGCGACCGGTCCCCAGATCTCGGTGACCGGAGCGAAGAGGAGGCCGAGGAGGGGTATGCCCCCGGCCGAGAGGATGTTCACCCCGACCGGTGCGTTGGCGAACGACGAGAAGAGCGGGTTGTGGCCGTGAGCGATGGCGTAGGGCGTCCACGCCAGGAACCACACGTTGCGCCACTGGTCGCCACCGACCTGCATGTCGCTCGTGGGATGCTCGGCCCACACGTGCCAGAACAGCAGTACGGCCACGAGGGAATAGACGGCCGCGACCGAGGCGCCGATGACCCAGCGAGACGACGACGCCCGGTCCAGTCGGGCCCTCCACCCGCCAGCGCCGATCGCGTCCTCGGACCGCACCGAGGTCGGCTTCAAGGAGGTCTCCACGGCGGGTCAACAGTAGGCGAGGTGGGTCTCGGGGATGGCGATCCGCTGGTCACACGATCGGGCTCGACGCGTCTGGACTTGTCGAAAAGTGGTACCGGGACGTGTCGAAAAGTGGCATTACTAACTGTCGAAAAGTGGTACTCTCGCCGAGTGGTCGCATCTGACTACAAACCCAGGCACGTCGATCGCTTGCTGAGCGATCTCTTTGGCGAGCTGCCCGCGCTGATGCTCACCGGCCCCAGAGCGACCGGAAAGACGACCACAGCGGCCCGGCTAGCCCAATCCCGGGTTCGTCTCGACCGTCCAGCAGAAGCAGCGGCCTTCCGAGCCGACCCGGACTCCGCTCTCGCAGCCATGGAAGAACCGGTACTCCTCGACGAGTGGCAGGAAGTTCCGAGCGTCCTCGGCGCGGTGAAGCGCTCCATCGACAGCAACTCGCGGCCACGTCGCTTCATCCTCACCGGGTCGGTGCGGGCGGACTTGGAGGAGACCACCTGGCCGGGGACAGGCCGCGTCGTCCGTGTCCCCATGTACGGCATGACCGTCAGAGAACTGGAGGGAGACGCCGGAGCAGCTTGCTTCCTTGACCGCTTTGCCGCGAACGAAACCTCGTCGATTCCCCAGAGACGTCCCGACCTGCGCGGTTACATCCGATTGGCACTGAGCGGCGGGTTCCCAGAACCAAACCTGCGCCTGAGCGACCCGGCTCGAAGCGCGTGGCTCGAGAGCTACATAGACCAAGTGGTCACGCGCGACGCATCGGTCGCCCAAAGCGGGCGGGATCCTGATCGGTTACGCAGGTACTTCGAGACGTACGCACTCAATACCGCCGGGACGGTCGCCGACTCCACCATCTTCGAGGCAGCTGGGCTGAACCGAAAGACAGCCGACGCGTACGAACGGCTGCTGACCAACATGTTCTTGGTCGAGGCTGTTCCGTCTTGGAGGTCTAATCGGCTCCACCGCCTGTCGTCGAGGCGTAAGAGGTACGTTATTGATCCCGCATTGGCTACTGCCCTCCTTCGTATTGACGAACGAACAGTTCTCAGTGATGGAGACTTAATGGGCCGCCTTCTCGACAATTTTGTTGCCGCTCAGCTCCGAGCTGAGGTGCCTGTAGCGCAATCAAGGCCGCGTCTCTACCACCTGAGAGAGGAACACGGCCGCTACGAGGTCGATCTATTGGCGGAGCTGGCTGGTGGTCGACTGGTAGCGTTCGAGATCAAGGCGTCAGCGGCGCCTGACCATCAAGACGCCCGCCACCTCAGATGGCTGCGTGATCGCCTCGGCGAGCGTTTCATTCGCGGAGCGGTCCTCCACACCGGCATCCAAAGCTACGAGCTCGACGAGCGGATCGTTGCTCTTCCGATCTGCTCCCTTTGGGGCTGAGGATCAGAATCGAAGGTCCTTATTCGATAGATAGACCCAAGGTTTCGTCACTCTCATTGATCCCTGGGCCAAGTTCGTCAGCTCGCCATTCGAGCGTTGTAGTGTAGGGAGGTGGAGGTCGGCTGGGAGGAGAAGGTCAGCGCGACTGCCGCGGCGCTGGTGGGCTCCGGTCGGGTGGTGCCGGCCCTCGAGGCCGACCCGCCGACGGGTCGCTACCGGTCCTGGTGGTGGCCTCTTCCGGCGGCCTCGCAGCGCTCGATGATCGCTTCGCTGCTCCAAGACGCGTCACCAGGCGGCCAGGCCGAGCTGGCCGTCGCTCTGGCCTCCGAGGTGGACGGCCTGGTACGGCGCCAGTTGGTCGAAGCAGCCGCGACCATCGCTCCCCGCCGCGGTGGTCGGCCGACGGTGCCCGAGGCGTGGGCGCGGTCGTTGGTGTCGGCAGATCCCTGGCTCCCGGACCGGCTGGACCCCGCGAAACTCTCCGCGCTGGCCGTGGCGGTAGCGGACTGGATCCGTTCTGGAGCCGTGGTCGGTGGGCGGGCCCGCCTCTGCCTGCGTCTGCACGAGCCGACGCGCGCTGGGGGTGAATGGAGCGTCGAGTTGCTGGCCCAAGACCGCGAAGAACCCAGCCTCGTGGTCTCGATGGACGAGCTGTGGACCGGGAGCTCCCCGTTCGAACCGAACGCCATCCAAGAGGTGCTGGCCGCGCTGGCGCGCATGGCCCGACTGGCGCCGGAACTGGCGGGCGTCCTCGACGCGCCGGTCCCCGACCGGGTGATCCTCGACGACCGGGCTGTGCTCACCGTCCTCCGGGAGCGAGCCGGGGTGCTGGAAGACGCTGGGATCGGCGTCCTCCTGCCCGCGTGGTGGTCAGCGCCAGCTCGAATGGGCCTGCGAGCGCGGGCCAAAGGCTCCTCGAGCGGCGGTGGTTCAGCGGTTCCCGGTGGCTTCGGCCTGGACTCGCTCGTCGACTTCGAGTGGGAGGCGGCGCTCGGCGGCCGACGCCTCACCAAGGCTGAGCTGGCCACCTTGACCCGAGCCGCGGCAGCCAAGCAAGCGTTGGTGAGGCTGCGAGGAGAATGGGTCGAGATCCGGCCCGACCATATCGAGGCGCTCCTCGCCCGTCTCGGCCAGGCGGAGCAGGCGCCTGCCGCCGAGCTGATGAAGGCGGCGCTCGGACTCGGCAACCTGGACGTTCCGGCGGGGCTCGACGTGGTCGACGTCGACGCCCGAGCGGTCGGCTGGCTCAGTGCTCTTCTCGACGACGCCGTCCACTCGTCCGTTGCGCCTGTGCCCACCCCCGCCGGGTTCGAGGGGCAGCTGCGCCCCTACCAGGAACGGGGCGTCGGCTGGATGGTGTTTCTCGGCCGTCTCGGATTAGGTGCATGCCTGGCCGACGACATGGGTCTGGGCAAGACGGCGCAGGTCATCGCGGCCATGCTGGCCGATCCGGGCTACGGCCCAGGGCTGGTGGTCTGCCCCGTGTCGGTGCTGGGCAACTGGGAACGGGAGCTGGCTCGCTTCGCCCCTGCGTTGTCGGTCATGGTGCACCACGGTCCTACACGCCACGATCACGATGAGGACTTCGGGCCAAGGGCAATGGTCCACGACGTAGTCCTCACCACTTACTCGCTGCTGGCGCGCGACCGCGCCCACCTCGCCTCACTCGAATGGTCACGCATCGTCTTGGACGAGGCGCAGCAGGTGAAGAACCCCGGCACGGCCCAGACCCGGGCCGCCGCCGAGCTGCGGGCCGGAAGACGCCTGGCCTTGACCGGCACGCCGGTCGAGAACCGTTTGGGCGACCTTTGGTCGATCATGCACCTGCTCAATCCCGGTCTGCTGGGCTCGGCGGCCGAGTTCCGGGAGCGATTCGCACTACCAATCGAACGGGACGGCGACCAAGCCGTGACCGATCATTTGCGCCGGGCGACGGGCCCGTTCGTCCTGCGCCGCCTCAAGACCGACAGGTCGATCATCGCCGACCTACCCGACAAGATCGAGACCGTCGACCGTTGCCCGCTGACGCGCGAGCAGGCGACGCTCTATCAGGCGGTGGTCGACGACCTGCTCGAACAGGCCGAAGCCGCCGACGGGATACAGCGGCGCGGGATCGTGCTCGCCGGCCTGTCGAAACTGAAGCAGGTCTGCAATCACCCGGCTCACTTTCTGGCGGACGGATCAGCGCTGGCCGGCCGGTCGGGCAAGCTCGTCCGCACCGAGGAGCTGTTGGAGGAGATCCTGGCCGAGGGCGACAAGGTCCTGTGCTTCACCCAGTTCGCGGCGTGGGGGAACCTACTCGCCACCTACCTGCAGGCCCGCTTCGGCGTGGACTGCCTCTGGCTGCACGGGCGGGTACGGCGGCCGGCGCGCGAGGAGATGGTGCAGAGGTTCTCGGAACCGGGCGGCCCACCCGTCTTCCTCATTTCTCTGAAGGCGGGCGGCACCGGGCTCAATCTGACCGCCGCGTCGCACGTCATCCACCTGGACCGCTGGTGGAACCCGGCGGTGGAGGACCAGGCCACGGATCGGGCCTTCCGGATCGGCCAGCGGCGCAATGTCCAGGTTCACAAGCTGGTCAGCTCCGGAACAGTCGAAGAGCGCATCGACGAGATGATCGCGGCCAAGCGGGACCTGGCGGCGCGGGTGGTCGGTAGCGGCGAGCAATGGCTGACCGAGCTGTCCACGAGCGAACTGCGGGCTCTGGTGACGCTGTCCGCAGAGGTTGAGTGATGCCCCGCCGGAGGTGGGACGACTCTTGGCAGAAGTTCGCGCCGTCCGTGCCGCTCCCCGTGGAGGGCGGAGTGGCGACGTCCAGGCAGCGCGGCCCCATGGCTACGACGTGGTGGTCCCGACGTTTCGTCGAGGTGCTCGAGTCGTACGGGCTCGGCGCTCGCATGCAGCGCGGCCGGCGCTACGCCCGGAGCGGCCAGGTCGTGGACGTGGAGGTGTCGCAAGGGATGGTCGCCGCGCAGGTGCAGGGTTCGCGGCCCCGGCCTTACCTGGTGACGGTGGCCCTGGCTGTCCCGAGCGACGAGGGATGGTCGTCGATCTTGGACGCCATGCGGGCCAAAGTGGGCTTCGTCGCCCGATTGCTGGATGGCGAGGTGCCGACCGAGCTGGAGGAGGTGTTCGCCGACGCGGGCGTAGCGTTGTTCCCGGCGGCCTGGACCGACGTCAGGGCCAAGTGCACCTGCCCGGATTGGGAGAACCCGTGCAAGCACATAGCAGCTGTGCTCTATGTCCTAGCTGACCGGCTCGACCGCGACCCCTGGTTGGTCTTGTTGTTACGGGGCCGGGAGCAGGAGGTGCTCCTCGATGCCCTGACTGGCCCGGGCTCCGCTGCACCTGCGACGGGGTCCGAGGTGGCGCCGTGGTGGCCGTTCGCGGCCGGGCCGGTTCCCATCGATTACCAGGCCCGTACCGACCCGTTGGCATCAGTCCGCTCCGGACCGCCCGATGCCGTGCTCGACACGATGGAGCCGCTGGCCGTGGATGTCGGCTCCTCCACGTTCGTGGAACTGTTGAGGCCCTTGTACGGCAAGCTCGGCTGAACGAGCAAGTAGACGCAGTGGCTCAACGCTTCTCGCTCGGGGACTCCGGGCGCCTCGGAGGCTTCTGACCCTTCTCTATATATCCGATCAGTTCCTTGTTCGGGCGGAAGGGAGGGGGAGATGGGCGAGGCGGCGGTGCCGACCCATTCGGTTGCGTATCCTTGTTCGGCTTCTCAGGCACGGGCGTGGCCTCCAGTTGCTGAAAGAGTACCGGCGACAACGAGTGAGGCGCCGACGGCCAGAGAGATGACCGCCCCTTGGACCCGACCGCCCTTGGTCCTCACCATCATGGCGGCCTCATCGACCATGGCGATCTCGGTATCAAGGAGTTCTAGCTTCGTTTCCTCTTCACGAGCGGTCAGATTGTTCTCGCGCAACCGGGCAACCTGCAGGACTGGATAACGGCGAGGGAGGAAGGAAAGGGCAGCTAGGACGGCGGCCAAGACAGCGAATCCCAGTCCCACCTCGAATGTCACTTCGCTCGATATGTCCGTTTGGGCTGTCGCTCCCAGCCCTACTAGAACGCCGGCGAAGCCGAGGACCACCCCAGCCTTGGTGTCCAGGCTTTCTGCATGGGAGCTCATGGTCGCTCGTTCGATTGCTACCTGACTCGCGACGAGGTCAAGCGATGGAAGGTCAGGCAGTTCCGACATGGTCAGCATCGTAGGAGTGACCTGTGACCAGATCGCTTTCCCGGCTCTCAGGTGTTGGCGATCTGCTCCAATACCCATTCGGGATGATCGGACGCCACCCGCTCCAGCCAGTACGGGCTCTGGAACACAGCAAGGAGGGCGCCGTCGTTGCGGCCCAGGACGTCCACCCCTCCGATTTGCAGCAGCTGTGCTGCCGTGGTCTCGTCGGTGCGCCGGACCGTTCGCTCGTGGGGCCCGGTGAGCGAGATGGCCGCGCCGAACTCGTGTTCCATGCGGTGGCGCAGCACGTCGAACTGCATCACGCCCACAGCGGCGAGAATGGGCGTCGGATCGTCCCCCCGATGGAGGATCTGCACCACTCCTTCTTGCTCCAGCTGAGCGAGGCCCCGCTTGAACTGTTTGGCCCGGGAGAGGTCGCGAGGGTGGGCGGTGGCTATGAGCTCAGGTGGAAAGGCGGGTATCGGGGGATACGCCACCGGATCGGTGCCGGTGTGGAGGCTGTCGCCGACGCGCAGACCGCTGGCGTTGACCAGGCCGATGACGTCGCCGGGCCAGGCGTCGTCGATGGTCTCGCGCTCGGACCCGAACACCGACGCGGCGTACTTGGTGGCGAAGGGCTTCCCGGTGGGGCCATGGGTGAGCACCATGCCCCGCTCGAAGTGGCCGGAGCAGACCCGCACGAAGGCGACGTGGTCCCGGTGGGCCGGGTTCATGTTGGCTTGGACCTTGAAGACGAAGCCCGAGAAGGGCTGGTCGAGGTCGCGGGGCTGGCCGTCACGGTCCGTAGTCGGCGACGGGCTCGGCGCCAGGTCGATCACCGCGTCGATGAGATGGCGCACGCCGAAGTTGGTCAGGGCGGAACCGACGAAGAGCGGGCTGGATATGCCGGCGAGGAACGTCTCGGGCGACAGGTCGGCCCCCACCTCCTCCAGGAGCTGGCACTCTTCGACGGCCTGCTCCCAGTCGGCGCCGTAGCGTCCGGCCGCCTCGGTTGCGTCGAGGTGGAACTCCTGGGCCTCCGACGACCCGCCCCGCCCGGTGCGCTCGAAGCCGACGAAGCTCCCATCCCGTCGGTCGACCACCCCGTGGAAGACGCCGGGGATCCCAACCGGCCAGGTCACCGGGGTGGGTACGAGGCCGATCTGGTCCTCGATCTCGTCGAGGAGCTCGAGGGGTGAGCGGCCGGGGCGGTCGCACTTGTTCAGGAACGTGATCACCGGCAGGCGGCGAGCGTGGCACACCTCGAAGAGCTTCAGGGTCTGCGGCTCGATGCCCTTGGCCACGTCGAGGACCATGATGGCGGCGTCGGCTGCGGTCACGACCCGGTAGGTGTCCTCGGAGAAGTCCCGGTGGCCCGGGGTGTCCAGCAGGTTCACCGTGCACCCGCGGTAGGGGAACTGCAGGACGGTGGAGCTGATGGATATGCCCCTTTCCTGCTCCAGCGCCATCCAGTCCGAGGTGGCCTTGCGCCGCCCGGCGCGGGCCTTGACGGCCCCCGCCTCTTGCACGGCCCCGGCGTAGAGGAGGAACTTCTCGGTAAGCGTGGTTTTGCCCGCGTCAGGGTGGCTGATGATGGCGAAGGTGCGGCGCCGCCCGGCCTCCTCGGAGGCTCGGACCATGCCGCGCTCCAACGGGGCGGTTACAGAGGTCATCTCAGGTAGGGCTCTGGGGGGACATCGAATCCTACCGGCTTCCCCCGACTCGCGGGCAGCTAGCCCTGAGCGGTCGCCAGCAATTGCGATAGGTGCGAGTACCAGCGGCGATAGCCTCGTATCGGATGGAGTTTGGGGTATCGATCGCGTCGGCTTTGGGGGCGGCTATCAGCTTCGCCTTCGCGGCCGTGCTCCAGCAGGAGGCCACACAGTCCATTGACGAGGACAAGTCCCTCACCATCGGCCTCCTCCGGGAGCTGTTGAGGCGACGCAAGTGGCTGCTGGGCGGGGCGTGCCTGCTCACGGGTTTCGGTCTCCAAGCGCTCGCCTTGTCTTACGGGCCGATCGCCGTGGTACAGCCCATCGTGGTGACCGAGCTGGCCTTCGCCATCCCCCTCGGGATCCTGCGCCGCCACCGCCGGGCCGGCTTGCAGGAGTGGGCGGGGATCGGCGCGGTCATGAGCGGCGTGGCCATATTCCTGCTGGTCGCCTCCCCCAGCAAGGGCATCGGTAACCCACCGACCGAGGACTGGATCGCGTCTCTGGTCCCGGTCGGGGCGGTCGCGGCCACGGCCGCCGTGCTCGGCGCGGCCCGCAGGGGGCCCAAACGGGCCATGTTCCTGGGGGCGGCGGCCG
>JAFAWZ010000202.1 GCA_019241495.1 Acidimicrobiales bacterium
CCCGGAAATCGCCCGACAGGACATGGGTGGGATCGATCCACGGCATCGGCAGACCGGGCGATCCCGGTCTCTCCCGCCACATCTGGGCTATCGACGTCATGCCCCCGGCCGCGAAGAGCATCAGAGGGTAGCCATCCCCATCGATCCAGTAGCGGAGCTTCAGCCCGGCGCGCTCGAGGAGTGGCATGCGGCCACCGTAGTGGCGTGGCGCAGCTCGGCGAAGAGGGCGACCATCTCGTCCAGCTGGTAGCGGGCCTGCAGCCCGCTCGGGTTGGGCAGGACCCACAGCCCTGACCCCGCGCCTATGGTCTCGAGCTGGCGCCCGATCCGGGCCTTCGGCCGGGCGAAAGCGCGCCGGTAGGCCTGCACGCCGAGCACCGCGACCCAACCCGGACGCAGTGGGGTGACCCTTGCTTCGAGCGCCTTCGCCCCGGCTCGCAGCTCGGCCGCGGTGACGTCGGCGGCCGCCCGGGACGTGCGGCTCACCAGGTTGGTCACGCCGAGCCCGTAGTCGAGCAGCTGCTCCTGCTCGGCCGGCGCGAGCAGGCGGTCGGTGAAGCCCGCCCCGAAGAGCACCTTCCAAAAGCGGTTACCCGGCCGGGCAAAGTGTTGACCGAGCTCACCCGAGCGCGTCCCCGGGTTGATGCCGCAGAACAGCACGGCCAGGCCCGGGCGGGCGACGTCAGGAACATTCACGTGGCCAGAGCCGCCAGGGCAAGGACGGCCACACCGAGCAGGCCGGCCAGCGCACCACCGTGGCCCCCCGCATGCAGGGACAAGGTGACCACTGAGACGCCGATGGCGGTCCCGAGGCTACGGATCATGTTCAAGATCCCGCCGGCGGAGGCGGTGACATCAGGCGGCACTGCTCTCATTATCGACGCGTTGTTGGCCGGGGCGAGGATCCCGATCCCGGCGCCGAGAGCGGCGAGCCATACCACCAGCCATGGAGTCTGGAATGGAGACGCGACGGCCAGTACCAACGCCGCGGTGGCCAGTACCCCGCCGGCCAGAGCCCGCTCCTGGTCCATCCAGCGGCGGGGGACGATGCCGCCTCCGACCGTCGCGGAGAAGGCGAAGCCGGCGGGGAGGGCGGTCACGATCAGGCCGGCGACGAGAGGCGACGTGCCCCGCCTCTCGAGCACGAGGGGCACGAGGACGAGGGGACCGAACAGGAGCAGGTAGGCCATCAGGGCGGCGGCCAGTGAGCGGCGCACCCCCTCGGTTGCCAGCACCCGGCGAGCTAGGACGGGCGTGGTCCCGACCCGCTGGCGCCACACCACAGCCCCGCACGCTGCGACGGTCGCCACGGCGAACGCCGCGGTCGCGAGGGGGGGAACGGCCAGCCCGGCCAGGGCCGAGAGCACCAGCAGTCCGCCCGCCGTGGCCGCGGTGAGGAAGATGACCCCGGCCCGGTCCGTGCGCCCGGCGGGCCGGCGCGCCTTGGTCCGCGGGAGGAGGAGCATGGCGGCGGGGACGGCGACGAGCCCGACCGGGACGTTTATGACGAAGACCCACCGCCATCCCAGAGCGGCGACGATCAGCCCGCCCACGGTTGGTCCGAGGGCGAGACCCAGAGCTTGAGCCGCCGCCTGCACACCGAGCGCGCTGCGCAGCCGCGAAGCCGGGGCGGCCTCGGTGATCAGAGCCACGCTGTTCGCCTGCAGCATGGCCGCTCCGACTGCCTGAACGCTCCGGCCCAAGATGAGCAACACCAGGTTGGGGGCCAGTCCACACGCGGCCGAGGCGACGGTGAACAACACGAAGCCGTGCACATACGTCAGCTTCCGCCCGGCCCGGTCGGAGCGACGCCCGACCGGCGCGAGGAGGGCCACCAGGACGAGGAGGTACGACAGCGATACCCACTGGACCGCGGCCGCGCCCGCAGCGAACTGACGCTGCAGAGGCCTGTAGGTCAAGGTCACCACGCTGGCGTCGAGCTGGCCCATGAACGCCCCGAAGCACACAGTGGCCGTGGCGTAGGCCCACCCCCGGGGCGATTCCCGCACCCGGGCCGGACGGGCCGGCTCGGTGGTCAGGAGATTTATAGTAGACAGCAGATTCACTGATACCGATTATACTGGTAACCGATATAGTTGGGTGAGAGCTAGGGTCGGGCATGCCGGAAGACGCCCGGGTCCTGACCGAGACGGTGATCCAGCTCCGGCGGGCCCTGCGCAGGGGGATCCGGGCCGACATCGCCTGGGAGAGCCTTCCCATGGCGCAGGTCGAGCTGCTCCAGTGCCTGGTCGAGACCTCCCCGGCCCGGGTGAACGACTTGGCCGACCGGCTGCGCCTGGCCCAGAGCACGGTGAGCGGGCTGGTCGGGCAGATGATGTCGGCGGGGCTGGTCGATCGGGAGGTCGATCCCGCCGATCGGCGCGCCGCCGTCGTCACGGTCACCGTTGCCGGCGGGCGGCGGCTGGCCGAATGGGAGGATGCCCACGTCCGGCGTATCGGCGGAGCGCTGGCCGAGCTGGATCCCACCGATCGCACCGCCATCTCGACCGCCCTGCCGGCGTTGCAGCGCCTCACCGGGATCCTCGCCCGCACCTGATCTCGATCCACACTTGTCAGGAGATGACGGCTATAGGGCGCCAAGTCGCCCCGGCTATCTCACTGGGACAGACGTACCCTGGGAGCATGCGAACCGACCCCCGCCCGATGAGCAAGCTGTCGGCGGCTCGTATCTGGTTGTCGGGTCGCGACCCGGACAGCAACACCCGCCATCGCGACGTGAAGAGCGGCGGGGCCCGGGCCGCCGTGCTGGGGGCGGGAGATGGTCTGATCACCAACGTCTCGCTGGTGCTCGGAGTGGCCGGCGCCTCGGCGAGCGCACCGACGGTCCGGCTGGCCGGGGTGGCCGGCCTGCTCGCCGGAGCCTTCTCCATGGCGGCCGGTGAGCTGGTCTCGGTGCGGGCCCAGAAGGAGCTGGCTCTACGTGAGCTCCAGGTCGAGCGGCAGGAGCTGGCCGAGGAGCCCGAAGCCGAGCTGCGGGAGCTGGCCGCCTTGTACCGTGCCCGGGGGGTGCCCGACCAAGACGCCATGACCGTCGCCCGCATTCTGTCGTCCAACGCGTCGGTCGCCCTCGACACCCACGCCCGGCTGGAGCTCGGCATCGACCCGGAGGAGGCCGGGTCGCCGGTCCGGGCCAGCACCTTCTCGTTCATCGCCTTCACCGTGGGCGCCGTGCTGCCCCTGTTCCCGTGGTTCTTCACCGGCGGCACCCTCGGGGTGGTCCTCTCGATCTGCATCGGCGCGGTCGCCGCTCTCCTCCTCGGAGCCCTGATCGGCGCCATGGCCGGGCGTTCGGTGCTGCATGCCGCGGTTCGCCAACTGGTCGTGGCTGCAGTCGCCTCGGCTGTCACCTACGGCGTGGGCCACCTGCTGGGCGTCTCAGCGACGTGACCCCCGTGCAAGCGGCGGTGCCGCAGGTCCGGGTCGACGACCTCAGGATCGGCGACCTGCTCGCTGAAGGCGGTGAGGGCCGGGTGTTCCTGCTGCCGTTGCAACCACACCTGGTGTACAAGGCCTACAGGCGTCCCGTTCCGGCCGTCGAGGCCGAGGACCTGGTGGCCTGGCTGCGAGGGCTGCCTTCGACCGATCCCGACGCGGCTGCCCGGGTGGCCGCATCGGCGGCGTGGCCCTGCGCCGTCGTGGTTGGCGGAACCGTCGGTGCCGAGGGCACCGGGGATGCGGCGGGCGTGCTCATGCCGAGGGCGCCTCGTCGCTTCTCCATCCGGCACCGCGACGGGAACACCCGCCTGGCCTCCCTCAGCTACCTGACCGCCGATCCGGCCCACCGGGCCGCGGCCTACGGAGTCCAGCTCCCTCCGGCCGTGAGCCGGGCGCGAATCGCCCTCGTCTGCTCGCTGGCCCGGTTGCTGGCCGCCCTGGAGGCGGGGAATCCATCGGTTGGCCACGGGGACCTCTCGACCAAGAACGTGCTGTGGTCGCTGCAGCGAGGGCCCGAGATGTTCGTGATCGACTGCGACAGCTCCGAGTGCTACGCCCGTGATGGTTCTGGTTTGGCCGGTTCTGGTTTGGCCGGCTCTGGTTTGGCCGGCTCCGGTCGCCGGCGGGCCATGACCCCCAACTGGGACGATCCGGCAGTGGCCAGAGGCGGGAACCCGACTCCGATGTCGGACCGGTACTCGCTGGCCCTCATCTTCCTCCGCGTGGTCGGCGCGGCCAACTTTCCGATCCAGGCCCGCCAGCGGTCCGGCGAGATGGTGTCGGTCGACTTCGCTGTGCCGGCCGGACCGGGGGGCGGACCGTTGCTCGATCCGGGCCACCCGGTGTGGGACCTGTGCGCCCGCGGCTTGAGCGTCGCCGATCCGGCCGCCCGGCCCCCCGCATCCGCCTGGGTTCCGGTGCTCGAGGGGCTGCTCGAAGGCACGGTCCCGATCGAGGCACATGACCAGCGGCCCGGCCCGGCTCCTGGAGATGTCGTCATCCGCCCCGCTCTCGTTCCTCACCGGCGCAACGGGCGGGCACCCGTGGCCCCCGGGTTCTCGGTCCTTCGGCCCCGCGTCGATGCACCGGCCGGGGGAGGGTTGCGCCCCTGGGCGAACCCGACCGCTCCCGGCCCGGCCACCCCATCTGCCTCGGGACCGTCGGTCTGGTCCGAGGTCCGCGCCGGGGCCTCCCGATCGGCCGGGTGGTGGCTGGAGGTCCACGGACGCATGGTCACCTCCTCGATGAGCGCATCGAGAAGGGCCGAGGGCGTCCGGCTGGCCGTCTTCTGCGGCCTGCTCGACCTGGCCCTGCTCCTGGTCGGCCTGTTCGTGGTGGCCATGGTGGTCTCGCCAGTTATCGGTCTTTGAGCCCGAGCCGGTAGCGTGAACCCCAGATGAGCGGTGCCACCGTCAGCTCGGAGGAGCGGTACTCGGTCTTCCCCTTCTACATCTGCCTGGACGTGTCGGCCTCCATGGCGGGGGCGCCCATCGACGGCGTCAATGAGCAGCTGCCCCTGCTCCGGGCCCGCGTCGGGGAGGACCCGGCTGTGGCCGAGGTGATCAGGCTGGCGGTCGTCACCTTCAGCGACGTGGCCCACAGCCTGCTCCCGTTGAGCGACCTCAGCTTGGTGGAGGCCATCCCACGGGTGAGCACACAGGGCCGCACCTCTTACGCGGCCGCCTTCGAGCGCCTCCGCGAGATGATCGAAGAGGACTACCTGAAGGGCCGGGCGCACGGGGACCGGTGGTACCGGCCGGCCGTGATCTTCATATCCGACGGCCGGCCGACCGACGAGCCGGAGCGATGGCGAGCCGCCCACCAGCGGCTCGTGGAGCCGACGTGGAAGCGCCGGCCGAACATCTTGGCTTTCGGGTTCGGCGAGGCCGATCCCGAAGTGTTGGCCGCAGTCACCGAAGCCAAGCCCAACCGGGCTTTCATCGCCGGCCCCGGGACAGAGCCGGCCAAGATCGTGCCGGAGCTGTTGACCGGGCTCATCCAGTCGATCGTGAACAGCTCGGCCAGCGTCTACGAGGGAGATGCCCGCCTGCAGCTCCCCGAGGTGCCGAGCATGACCGCCATACCGGTGGACCATCTCGACTAGCGCGCATTCGGGACCAGCAGGCAGTGGGTGACAGCCCGCCGGTGTTCGGGCGGCCCTCGGAGGCCTCGATCCGCGAGCCGATGTTGAGGGCCCGCGGCGGCGCCGCCACGGCGGCCGTGCGGGCCGAGGGGGCCAGCACCGGGTGGTGGACGCTGCGCGCCGCCTCAGTGGTTGGCGTACGGCACCGGCTGGCCGGCCAGGCCGCCGACGACAGCTTCGCCTGGGCCCACGACGGCTCCCGCGTGGCGGTGGCCGTCGCCGACGGCATCGGTTCGGTCAGCGGTGCTGGTCGGGCGGCCGAGCGGGCCGCCGTGGCCGCGGTGGAGTCGGCACTCCGAGCTCGCCCAGAGGACGCCGTTGCTGCCGCCAACGAAGCGGCCAAGGGGGGCGGGGCGACCACTCTGGTCCTGGCCGTCCTCACCGGCGCCGGGCAGGCCGACCTCGTCCGGGTGGGCGACAGCAGCGCGTTCGTCGTCGAGGCGGAGGGGGCCTGGCGGGAATTGTTCCCCCCACCCGATGAGGAACGCAGCGGGACGGATACGGCGGCCCTGCCTTCGCCCGAGCCGCCGGTCGAGGCTGCCTCGGTGGGGCTCTCCGGGGGCGCCGTCCTGGTCCTCGCGACCGACGGTGTGACCGACCCGTGGCGGGACGGTCCGACCACCGTTGCTCCTGCGCTTGTAGCGGGCATCCTCGGCCGGCCGGCCCCCCTCGAGCTGGCCGCTCTCGCCGATTTCTCCCGCCATGGTTGCCACGACGACCGGACGATCCTCTGTGTCTGGGGGCGGCCGGAAGGCCCGGCTCGATGAAACCCAGTATCTGATGAAACCCAGTCTGATGAAACCCAGTCTGATGAGACCCAGTATCCGATGAGACCCAGTATCCGATGAGACTCAGTGTCATAGCGGCCGTGTTCCCGCTGGTCTTCGTGGCCGAGCTACCGGACAAGACCATGTTCGCCAGCCTGTTGCTGGCATCGAAGGGGCGACCCTTGGCCGTGTGGATCGGCGCCGCCGCGGCCTTCGCCGTCCACGTCGTGATCGCGGTGTCGGTCGGAGTGGTGGTGTTCAACCTGCTGCCTCACCGGGCGGTCGACGCGGTGGTGGCGGCCATGTTCCTCGGCGGGGCGGTTTGGTCCTTGTTGGCCAACCGGGAGGAGAACGTTCGGGATCGAGGGGCGGACCAATCGGCCGCCGCGGTCGCCGGCACCGCGGCCGTGGTGATCTTTCTCGCCGAGTGGGGAGACCTGACGCAGATCCTCACGGCCAACCTGGCGGCCGCTTACCACAGCTGGCTGAGCGTCGGGATCGGCGCTCTCGCTGCCTTGCTGGCGGTGGCGGCCATCGCAGTGGCCAGCGGGGCCCGGTTGCTGACCCGGGTGCCGGTTCGCCGTTTGAGGGTGGTCACCGCCGTGGTGCTGATCGGGCTGGCCGCGTTCACGGTGGCCCAGGCGGTGTAGAGCGGAATGGCACGGATTCCGGGCCGCTCGCGTGTACGTTCGGTCATCGTGCGGATCGCCGCGCTCGACCTCGGCAGCAACTCGTTCCACCTGTTGGTGGCCGACGCCCATCCCGACGGTACGTTCGAGCCGGTCGTGACGGACAAGGAGATGCTGAGGCTGGGAAGCGCCGTGGCCGCCACTGGCGAGATCGGCAAGGACGGGGCCGACGCGGCGATCGAGGTCGTCCGGCGGTTCAGGGCTATGGCGGAATCACAGAACGTGGACGAGATCGTGGTGTGCGCCACCGCCGCATTCCGCGAAGCCCGGGACTCGCTGAAGGTCGTGGACCGAATAGAAGCCGACGCCGGGGTGAAGGTGCGGGTGATCAGCGGGCGCGAGGAGGCCCGGCTCATATTCGACGCGGTCCGTACCAGCGTCGTCATCGATCCGGGACCGGCCCTGGCGCTCGATCTCGGGGGTGGGAGCCTGGAGGTGATGGTTGGCACCAGCCGGGGCCTGGATTGGGCGACCAGCATGAAGCTGGGTGTGGCCCGGCTGACCGAGGAGCAGGTCCGCAGCGATCCTCTCACCGGGGGCGACTGCCGGCGGGTGGCGGGCGCGGTCACCAAGGCGTTCGGCCGGGTCGTGCCCGAGATCGTCCGGCGTCGCCCTCACGTGGCGGTCGTGAGCAGCGGGACGCTGACCACCCTCATCCGCCTGGCCGCGGCCCGACGGGGAGGGTCCGTGCCGCAGAGCGTCAACCAGCTGGCGGTGAGCGCCCGGGAGATCGAGTCCCTGAGCGGCTATCTCACGGCCATGACGTCGTCCGCCCGGTCGTCACTGCCCGGGATCGACGTGCGGCGGGCCGACTTGCTGCCAGTGGGGGCCATCCTCCTCACGACCGTCTTGGAGCTGACGGGTATCGACCAGGTCGTCGGCTGCGAGTGGGCGCTGCGTGAAGGCATGGTGCTCGACGCCATCGGCCATCACTCGCGAGCGGAGTGGGATCCCGATCCCAAGGCCATCCGCCGGGAGTCCGT
>JAFAWZ010000078.1 GCA_019241495.1 Acidimicrobiales bacterium
CCGGACATCACTCGCTGAGGCCGATCTGCCCTGGCCGGCGTGGTTGGATGCAAACGGCCAACCGGTTCCCGAGCCGAGCGAGCCTCCCTATCCGGGTTGGCGACGGTCACAACCCGTGACCTTCGGGCGGGTTCCTGGCAGAGAGGACCTCGGTCTGACCGGTGCCGTGGCGGCCGCGGTCGGTGCCAGCATGAGGGGCCCGGGTGGCCGGCCAGGAGACCCCGGGGCGCTCTCCGCCGCCCGCCCCGCCCTCGGCGCGGCAGTGGACTGGGTCGCCGACCATTGGCGCGGCCCGGACAACGGGAGGTGGGAGATCGAACGGCCCCTCCGCTGGTACGTAGCCGGCCGGGTGGAAGCGTGGATCGCCCTCGACGGCTTGGCCCGGCTGGCCCGGGCCGCCCATCCCCTGGACCTCGAAGCGGTCAGCTGGCAGGCGGAGAGCCAGAAGATCTACGCTTGGCTGGAGAGAGAAGGAGTGGCGGCGGACGGCGGCTTGCGCATCGACCCGTCGTCCGATGAGCCCGATGCCGCTCTCCTCTCGGTCGCGTGGGCCGGTCCGTGGGCCAGGTCATCGCGGTTGGTGAGCGCGACGGTCGACCGGGTGCTCGAACGCCTCTCGTTCGGCGACCTCCTGTACCGGTACTCGGACCGCGTGGCGGACGAGCGATCGGGACCGGACTACCCGGACCTCGAGGCCTCCCTCCTCGCGGTCAAGGCGCTGGCCGAGCTAGGAAGGTGGGATGAGGCCCATGAGCGGATGGAGGCAGTCACAGCCCTGGGCGTCGTGCCCGGCGAGACGGCCGACCCGGTGTCGGGTGACATGTACGGCGACTTCCCGGCGTCAGGCGCCGCTTTGGCCTTGGTGGACGCGGCAAAGGCCTTGGAACATGGCCCGCGATAGAGAGGTAGGTCTCTCGTAGTGGCGCCGGCGATCGACCCGGAATTCGAAGCCCTCCCGATCGGTGCGGCCGCCGACGCGGCCTTGAGCGCGGCCCGGTCGAGCGGCGCGTCTCATGCCGAGCTGCGCGTCGAGCGGATCCGGGTGGCCTCCGCGTCAGCCCGCGACGGGCGGCTGGAGGGGGCCCACGAAGCGGACCGGGCCGGCTTGTCAGTGAGGGTGCTCCGGGACGGGACCTGGGGGTTTGCGGCCACGACCGAGGTCTCGGCGGAGGCGGCGGCGCAGATGGCCGGCCAAGCCATCGAGGTGGCGCGCCTGTCGGCCGCCGTCAACACCGAGCGGGTGGAGCTGTCCCCCGAGCCGGCTCACGTAGCCCAGTGGTCCAGCACCTACGAACGGAACCCCTTCGAGATCGACTCGGTGGAACGAGAGGAGCTTTTGATCGGCTGGACGACCCGCCTCATCGGCGACGATCGGGTCAGCCACGCCGACGCCAGCTTCCTGGCGGTACAGGAGAACAAGTTCTACGCCGACCTGGCCGGTACGTCCACCACCCAACAGCGGTTCCGGATCCACCCCTCGGCAACGGCTGTCGCGGTCGATGTGGGCTCCGGTCGTTTCGAGAGCATGCGGACGCTCGCGCCACCCGCCGGCCGGGGCTGGGAGTACGTCCTCGGGACGGGCTGGGACTGGGAGACGGAGCTCGGGCAGCTGCCGGAGCTGCTGGCCGAGAAACTGAGCGCTCCGTCGCTGGAAGCCGGTTCTTACGACGTCGTGATCGACCCCTCGAACCTGTGGCTCACCATCCATGAGTCGATCGGCCACGCCACCGAGCTCGACCGGGCTCTCGGCTATGAAGCCGCCTATGCCGGCACCTCGTTCGCCACCCCCGACCAGCTCGGAACCCTCCGGTACGGATCACCCATCATGAACGTCACGGGAGACCGGACGGTCGAACACGGCCTGGCCACGGTCGGCTTCGACGACGAGGGCGTCGAGAGCCAGTCGTGGGATCTGATCACGCAGGGCGTCCTCGTCGGCTACCAGCTCAACCGGGCCATGGCCGCAAAGCAAGGCATGGGCCGGTCGAACGGCTGCGCTTACGCAGATTCGGCAGTTACCGTGCCACTTCAGCGTATGGCCAACGTCTCCCTCCAACCCGCACCTGGCGGGGCGTCGACCGCGGAGCTGATCGACGGCGCGGGGGACGGGCTCTACATCGTCGGTGACAAGAGCTGGTCCATCGACATGCAGCGGTACAACTTCCAGTTCACCGGTCAGCGCTTCTACCGGATCAAGAGCGGGCGGCTGGCCGGGCAGGTGAGAGACGTCGCCTACCAGGGGATCACCACCGAGTTCTGGGGCTCTATGGAAGCCGTCGGTGGCCCCGAGACCTACGTGCTCGGCGGGGCGTTCAACTGCGGGAAGGGCCAGCCGGGACAGGTCGCGGCGGTAAGCCACGGCTGCCCTTCCGCTCTCTTCCGGGGAGTACGGATCCTCAACACCACCGAGGAATCGGGCCGATGACTGGGGCGAGACGGGGCCCCGGCGCGCAGGAGCTGGTCGAACGAGCGCTGTCCCTGTCGCGCGCCGACGGGTGTGCTGTGATCGCCGACGAGACCAGCGACGCCAACCTGCGTTGGGCCAACAACACGCTCACGAGCAACGGAGTGACGAGAGCCCGGACGGTCACGGTCATCTCGGTGATCGGAGAGGCAGTCGGTGCGATGAGCCGACAGGGCGCCACACCGGAGGATCTGCCCGATCTGGTCGCCGCGGCAGAGGCGACGGCCCGCAGCTCGGCACCGGCGGAGGACTTCTCCGACCTGGTGGGACCCGCGGCCTCCTCGGGCGCGTGGGACGACCCGCCCGCCGAGACATCGATCGGTACATTCGCCTCATTCGCACCCGATCTGGGTGAGGGATTCCGGCGGGCGGAGGCCGGCAAGCAGCTGTTGTTCGGCTTCGCGTACCACGAGATGCAAACCACGTTCGTGGGATCGACGACAGGTTTGCGTTGCCGCTACGACCAGCCGACCGGCTATGTGGAGATCAACGCCAAGTCGGACGACATGGGCCGCTCCAGCTGGGTCGGGATGCCGACGCGGGACTTCGCGGATGTCGACATGCCGGCCCTCACCGCAGAGCTGTCCCGCCGCCTAGGGTGGGCCCGCCGGACCACGGACCTGCCCGCGGGCCGGTACGACACCGTGCTGCCACCGAGCGCCGTGGCCGACTTGATGATCGACCTGTACTGGTCCGCGAGCGGCCGCGAGGCCCACGAGGGGCGCACCGTGTTCAGCCGGCCAGGAGGCGGCACCCGGGTCGGAGAGCGACTGACGCCCGGGCCCCTGACCTTGCGAAGCGATCCGTCCGCGCCGGGTATCGAGTGTCCCCCGTTCCTCACCGTCCATGGCTCCGGTGACAGCCGGTCGGTCTTCGACAACGGCACGCGCCTGGAAGCGAGCACCTGGATCTCGCGAGGCGTCCTCACGTCGCTGGTCCAGACCCGACACAGCGCTCGCCTGACGGACCTCCCGTTCCGGCCTTACATAGACAACCTGATCCTCGAGTCGGCGGATCCCTGCGGCGGTATCGAAGACCTCCTCGTGGGCGTCGAGCGAGGCTTGCTGCTCACCTGCCTTTGGTACATCCGAGAGGTCGATCCGCGGACCCTTCTCCTCACCGGGTTGACCAGAGACGGGGTCTACCTGGTAGAGCGGGGGGAGGTGACCGCGGCGGTCAACAACTTCCGCTTCAACGAAAGCCCCGTCGATCTCCTGGCCCGCGCCGTGGCGGTCGGATCGAGTGAGCGGACGCTCCCCCGTGAGTGGAGCGACTACTTCACGCGCGTGGCGATGCCTCCCGTGCGCGTCGCCGATTTCAACATGTCCTCGGTGAGCCAGGCGTCGTAGGGACGGACTGCGTCACCAGGCGCTGAGGAGCTCGATGAGGGTGCGGGTGCCCCACCCGGTCGCGCCCCGGCTGTTGAGGCCGTCCTCGGCCTCCGACCAGGAGGGAGCGGCGATGTCGAGGTGGGCCCACGGGCCGGGCCCGGCGAATTCCTTCAGGAAGAGGCCAGCCACGATGGTTGACGCGGCGGTCCCTCCGGCCACGTTCTTCAGATCGGCCACGTCCGAGTCGAGGTGCCGACGGTAGGGGGCGAACAATGGCAACTCCCATGCCGGCTCGCCCGCCGCCCCGCCGGCCGCGACCACCCGCTCGACCAGTTTGGCATCGGTGCCCATGACCGCCGCGACCCGGTCCCCGAGGGCGACACGCTGCCCTCCGGTGAGAGTGGCCAGATCGATGATGGCGTCCGGTTTCTCCTCCACCGCGAGAGACAGGGCATCGGCCAACACCAACCGCCCTTCTGCGTCGGTGTTGAGGACCTCGATGGTCCGGCCGTTCCGGGCCGTCAACACGTCGCCAGGATGGATGGCCGTTCCGCTCGGCATGTTCTCCGTCGCGGCCACCCAGCAGATCACCTTTACCGGCAGACCGAGGCGGGCGGCGGCGATCGTCGCGCAGATTGTCGCGGCGGCGCCTCCCATGTCCGACTTCATGGTCATCATCGA
>JAFAWZ010000292.1 GCA_019241495.1 Acidimicrobiales bacterium
GTGGGCCCACGACCAGGCGGCGCGGCGAGGAGCCGGTCACAGGGTCGAGTTCGAGATGCTGGAGGGCATGTCGCCTGCCGTGGCCGAGGCGGTGGCGGCCCGTTTCGGCGCCCTCCGCCTCTATGCGCCGGTGGTGGCGCGCGGCGAGCTCGAGGCGGCCATCGCCTATCTCGTTCGCCGCCTGGATGAGAACAGCGGGGCCGACAACTTCTTGGCCCATCAGTTCGGTATGGCCATCGATTCGGCTGCCTGGCGGGCCGAGGCCGACCGCTTCCGGCGGGCGGTTGCCAGGCGGGCCGAACCGCGGCCGCCGACCCGCCGCACCCAGGATCGGTCGGTTGATTTCTGGACAAAGGGTGACCATTTCTCCAACCAGCCCGACACGGACTTCACCCGCCCTGCCAATCGACGGTGGGTCCGGGACTGGCTGACGCGGGTGAACGACGAGGGCCTGCCCGAGTACCGGCCGGTGGTGGCCGGCTCGGCGACCGGGGAGCCGGCCGGCGAGGTCGGGGTGGACCCCAGCCGGTCGGGTGCCCCCGCCTACCGGTGGGCATCAGCGTCGGTCGACACGGTCGAGGCGGCCGTCGCCGCGGCCCGGCTCGGTCAGGACGGCTGGGCCGGCCGCTCGCCGGCCGAGCGCCGGGAGGTGCTGCGCAATGCGGCCCGGGAGCTGTCCCGGGCCCGCGGCCGGCTGCTGGCCGTGATGGCCGTCGAAGCGGGAAAGACCGTCCGCCAGGGTGATACCGAGGTCTCCGAGGCGGTCGACTTCGCGCTTTACTACGGAGAGCACATCCCTGAGCCAGCGACGGGGTTCCGACCCTACGGCACGGTGGTGGTGGTGCCGCCGTGGAACTTCCCGTTGTCCATACCGGCGGGCGGCGTCCTCGCCGCGCTGGCGGCCGGGAACACCGTCATCCTGAAGCCCGCACCGGAGACGGTGGCGGTGGCCGCCGAGCTGGCGCGGGTCCTGTGGGCCGCCGGCGTGCCCCCGGCTGCCCTCCACTTCGTGCCGTGCGTGGACGGCGACGCCAGCGGGCGTCTGATCACCCACCCCGATGTCGATGCGGTGGTGCTGACCGGGTCGTGGGACACCGCCCGCATGTTCCTCGAATGGAGGCCCACCCTGAACCTCCATGCCGAGACCAGCGGGAAGAACGCCATGGTTGTCACCGCCACCGCCGATCCTGACGAGGCCATCGCCGATCTGGTGGCCTCCGCGTTCGGCCACGCCGGGCAGAAGTGCTCGGCCGCCAGCCTGGCCATCTTGGAGGCGGCGGTGTTCGACGACTCTCGTTTCTTGCGCCGGCTGGTCGACGCGGTGGAGAGCCTGCGAGTAGGACCGGCTCCCATCCCCTCCACCGTGATGGGGCCGCTCATCCGCCCTCCCGGAGGAGCTCTAGAGCGAGCGCTGCGCCACCTGGACGCCGGCGAGCGGTGGTTGGTGCCCCCCCGCCCGCTCGACGCTTCGGGCTACCTGTGGAAGCCCGGGGTCAAGGTCGGCGTGGAGCCCGGCTCGAGCTTTCACCAGACGGAGTGCTTCGGTCCCGTCCTCGGCGTGATGCGCGCCGCCGATCTCGACCAGGCGGTGGCCTGGCAGAACGCCACGCCCTACGGCCTGACCGCCGGCCTGCAGGCCCTGGACCCGGCCGAGATCGACCATTGGCGGGAGCGGGCCGAAGCCGGAAACCTGTACGTCAACCGGGGCATGACCGGGGCCATGGTCAGGCGCCAACCGTTCGGGGGTTGGAAGCGGTCGGTGGTCGGTGCCGGCGCCAAAGCGGGCGGGCCCAACTACGTGGCCAGCCTGGGGACCTGGCCGGTGGCCGGCCCTCGGGATCCACGGCCCGCCTGGCCGTCTCTTGACCCGCCGAGCGACCCGAGCGGTCTGCGGGCCGAGTCGAACGTGTTCCGGTACCGGCCCCTGCGGCGCGTCGCCCTGTACGGCCACGACGCGCGGGCCGCGGCCGCGGCCCGCGCCCTCGGCGTCGACCTGGTCGAGATCGGCCGCATCGAGCAGGTCCCGGCTACGGGCGCCGACAAGCTGCGCCTCCTCGGCCATCTGGACGACGGCGTCTTGCGGGCCGCCCATCGGACCGGCCTGTGGGTCGACAGCACCCCTGTGTCCGCCGATCCCAAGCGAGAGCTGCTGCGCTGGGTGCGTGAACAGGCCCTCAGCGAGAGCCGGCACCGCCACGGGAACGTGACGCGCCGCCGGCCCGGGCTACTCGCCCGTCCATGACCCTCCTCCACACCGTGCGGGCCGCGGTCGTGGCCCGCCGGCCGGTGGACGGTCGAGAGGCGCGATCGCGCCACCAGATGCTGGTGGCGCTGGGCCGTTTGGCCCAGCCGTTCGATCGCGACGCCGACCTCACTCACGTGACCGGGTCGGCCGTGGTCCTCGGGCCGGCCGGTGTGCTGCTCCACCGCCACAAGCGCCTCGGCCTGTGGTTGCAGCCGGGTGGCCATCTCGAAGCGGGGGAGACCCCATGGGACGCGGCCCGGCGCGAGGCGGAGGAGGAGACCGGATTGTGCTTCGAGCCGTGGCCGGCCCCGCCGTCCCTGCTGCACCTCGACGTCCATGCCGGGGGCCGGGGCCACACCCACCTCGACCTGCGCTACCTGCTCGAGGTGTCAGGTGACGACACGCCCAGGCCGCCCGGCGACGAAAGCCAGGACGTGCGCTGGTTCACCTGGCCCGACGCGCTGGCCCGGGCCGATCCGGGCCTCTCGGGCCTGCTTCGCCACCTCGTGGGCCACGTTTAGCGCCCGCCACAGGACTGGCTTGGACGAAGAGGAGGCGGCGGCACTCGCGATGTGCCAGGGTTGCCGAGCCCTATCAGGAGATTTTCGATCGAAAGAACAGTGCCGCCGCCCCCCTCTTCGTTTACTCAGGTCCTGTGGCGGGCACTTAGGCTGCCTGGACGGGCCGGAGGAGCACCTCCTGGGCCACCGTGGCCAGGTGGGTGCCGTCGGGGGTGTACACCTGGCCTATGGCCAGGCCACGCGGGGTACCGACGCCTTCGCAGTGGAAGTCGTGGAGCTGCCAGTCGTTACCGCAGACCGCTCCGTCGCCGCTCGCGATGGGCCGGTGGAACCAGATGGCGTGATCCAGGCTGGTGCTCTCCCAGTGCTTCCCGGTCACCCCGTCGGCGGTCTGGCGTTGCGACACGACCGCGTCGGTGGCCAGGTCGTCGGAGAGGTAGGCGAGGGCGGCCGCGGCGAGGACGGGGTCGTCGGCTGGCGCCTGGGGCACCCGCAGCCAGGCGGTGGCCCGGCCGTCCGCCTCACTGATGTAGCGGCGGTCGAAGATGGAGATCCAGCTGTCGTTGGCCATGCCGTCGGGCGGCGGGACGTCGGGGAACGGCGAGCCCAGCACGTAGCGCTCGGTCGGCTCGGCGTGGAAGGAGGCCGACATGTGGAAGATGGCACCGCGCGACTGGCGGGCGACCACGGCCCGGGTGACGAAGTTGCGCCCGTTGCGGAGCCGGTCCACGTCGAAGCGGATCGGCTCGTCGGCGTCACCCCGGCGGATGAAGTAGGCATGGAGGCTGTGGATCCCGTAGGCGGGGTCGACGGTGGCCGCCGCCGCGCCGAGGGACTGGGCCACGATCTGGCCGCCGAACAACCCGCCCCACGGGTAGCGCGGACCCCTCGCGATGTAAGAGTCGGGCTCGCGCTCGTTGAGCGTCATCATCTCGAGGAAGCCGGTCCTCGCGGGTGCCTGATCGGGGATCGGTCAGTCCTTGGTGGCTACATGGTTGGGAACCACGTGCAAGGCCGGCTCGAAGCGTCCGACCTCCAGGTCGGCCGCATCACGCCTCTGGGCCGCCACGAGCTCGTCGCGGCAGGCGCGGCACGGTCCCCAGAAGCGCTCGGTGACTGTGCCGCCGCAACGCGGGCAGTCGAACTCCTCGACGTCGAGCTCTCCGGAGGTGGGCACGGGTAGATGGTAGGCCGGGTCAGCTCTCTCAGGTGAGGCCCAGCGCTGCCGCGCAAGCCGGCCATTGGCCCCACCCGGCCTCGGCCTGGAGCTTCTGGGCCGCCTCGTCCTGCATACCGGGCGGCTCCTGGTCGGGGCGGCCCGGGAAGCCGAGGTTGTTCCAGGTGTCGGGGCTGAACTGGTAGGCGCCGTAGAACCCGTTGCCGGTGTTGGCCTGGTAGTTGTCACCCGACTCGCATTGGCGCAGCTGGAGCCATACCCCTCCCGCCCCGCCGTTGTCGGCGGGGGGAGGAGGCGGGGCCGGCGAGACCAGAGTCTGCACGGTGCTCACCAGCCCGTTGTTGACCGGGGCGCCCTGGGAGGGGGGAGAGGTCCGGGTCTGCTGGATCGCGGTCTGGGCCGCTTTGGCGTCGGCTTCGGCCCGGGCGGCCAACAGCTCGGAAAGTTGGGACTGGACGGCGTCGAGCTGGGCCTGCACCGTCTCGGCCTCGCCGAGGGCGGCCTGGCGGGCCGCGTCGGCGGCTCGCACCGCCGCCTGACTGGCCCGTAGCTCCGAATCTAGGGCGGCCGAAGCGGCGGCGATGTTCGCCACTTGGGCCCGGTACTGGTCGACCACCTCGCTCACGTCGCCGGCTGCGATCTGGAGGTACTCGGCCCGCACCGCCGGGTCCTCGGTACCCCCCAATCTCCGGCTGCCACTGGGAGCGTTCGATGCATTTCCCGTGTAGCCGTTGATGGCGTCCTCACGCAGGGCCTGGCGGGTGGTGTCGAGCTGGCTCTGGAACCGGGCCAACTGGGCGTGCCCGGCCGCCACCTGCTGAGTGAGCGATGCCGCCTGGGTGCTGGCCTGGTCGTAGGCGAGCGTGAGCTGGCGGATGTGGGCGGCGCCGGCCGCAGCCTGAACCTGCAGAGCTTGTAGCTGGGTCCTGGTCAGGCTGATCTGGTCGGCCCGGGCCGCACCGGCCACGGGCCAAGTGGCCGCGCCGAAGCAGACAACGGCGACAGTTAAGCCCGCCATCGTCTGCTCTACGGAACGCACCCCCACTCTTCGAGACGGCGAAGGATTACCTGTCGGGGAGTCCGCCCGCACCAGCTTGGCGACGTGGAACAAGACGGGTCGAGACCCTAGCCGACGGTTCCGGGACGTCAAAACGGGAGAGGCCCATGACCGCCCAGAGTGGTCGCTGGCGTGGTCGATTTGCCAGCCCGGCGCATAGTCGGTAGTCCAGATCGGGTGAGCCGTGCCCAGCCCCACCTGGTCGCCCGCCTGCAAGGCCTGGGGACCACGATCTTCGCCGAGATGTCCGCCCTGGCCGAGGCGACCGGTTCGATCAACCTGGGGCAGGGATTTCCCGACACCGACGGCCCGCCCGAGGTAGCCGAGGCGGCCGTCGCAGCCATCCGCACGGGCGTCAACCAGTACCCGCCCGGTCCGGGATCAGCCGATCTGCGAGCGGCCGTTGCCGAGCACCAGCTCCGGTTCTACGGCATCGAGCTGGATCCCGCCTCGCAGGTGCTCGTGACCGCCGGGGCGACCGAGGCGATAACCGCCGCTGTGCTGGCCCTCTGCGAGGTGGGCGACGAGGTGATCGCGTTCGAGCCGTTCTACGACTCGTACCCGGCCGCCGTCGCCCTGGCCGGGGCGCAGCTGCGGACCGTCCCCCTCGAGCCGCCCGGCTGGTCGTTCGATCCGGAGCGGCTGGTCCGGGCGGTGTCCTCCAGGACCCGGCTGGTACTGCTCAACAGCCCGCACAACCCGACCGGCAAGGTGTTCTCGCCCGCCGAGCTGGACGCCATCGCCGAGGTGTGCGTCGCCCGCGACCTCATCGCGCTCACCGACGAGGTCTACGAGCACCTCGTCTTCGACGGGCACCATCTGCCTTTGTCGTCGCGGCCTGGCATGGCCGAGCGCACCATCGCGGTCTCGAGCGCGGGCAAGACCTTCTCCTTCACCGGTTGGAAGATCGGCTGGGTGACCGGGCCGGAGCCGTTGTTGAACGCGGTGCGGACCGTCAAGCAGTTCCTGACCTATGTCAACGGGGCGCCCTTCCAGCCGGCGGTCGCGACCGGGTTGAGGCTGGGCGACGGCTATTTCTCGGCCGCCGCCCAGGCCCTCCGGCAGCGGCGGGACCGGCTGGAAGCGGGCCTGTCCGCCTCCGGATTCGCCGTGCACGTGCCGGCCGCCACCTACTTCGCCATGGCCGACGCCAGCCCGCTCGGCTACCGCGACGGTGTCCTCCTGTGCCAGGAGATGCCGAAGCGCTGCGGTGTCGTGGCCGTGCCAGCCGCCGCCTTCTATCCAGCCGCGGCAGGACCCAGCCCGCTGGTGCGCTTCGCCTTCTGCAAGCGGCCGGAGGTGCTCGACGAGGCGGTGCGCCGCCTGGCCCTCCTGGTCGGGTGAGACACCCGCGGTCCTTTCGGTCGCTGCCATCCCTCCAGGGGTGAGATCTTTGTGACGCGTCAACTGCACTATTTGCGGATTTCGCGTCACAAAGAGGCGAACGCGTTACAAAGAGGGTGCCCACCTCGGGTGCGGGGTTGGGTTTGACGGAACGGCTACGTTGACCGGCCGTGCCTGAGATCTTTGGTGATGTGAGCGTCGAGCTGGGTTCTGACTTCGTGGCCGAGGTCGAGATCCACCGGCCACCCAACAACTTCTTCGACGTCCACCTGATCCGCAGCCTGGCCGATGCCTACGACAGCTTGAGCGCGGGGCGCGTCTGCCGGGCCATCGTCGTTTGCTCAGAGGGCAAGCACTTCTGCGCCGGGGCCGATTTCAACAACGAGAGCGACGCCGAGGCCCTCCCCGAAGAGGGGGCGGGTGGGCTCTACTACGAGGCGGTCCGGATGTTCCGGGCCGAGCTGCCGGTAGTGGCCGCAGTCCAGGGCGCGGCCATCGGCGGCGGGCTGGGTGTGGCCTGCTCCGCCGACTTCCGGGTCGGCGCCCCAGAAGCGCGCTTCGCGGCCAACTTCGCCCGCCTGGGCTTTCATCAGGGCTTCGCCTTGAGCGTGACGCTGCCCCAGATCGTGGGTTCGCAGGCGGCCCTGGAGATGCTCTATACGGGCCGAAGGATCCCGGGGGCGGAGGCCCATGCTCTCGGGCTGTGCGACCGGTTGGCCGCGTCAGCAGGTACGGTGCGCTCGGAGGCACGCGCTTTCGCGACGGAGATCGCCTCGTCGGGCCCCCTCGCGGTGCGGGCCATCCGCAAGACGATGCGGGGTCATCTGGCCGACGAGGTGGCCCGCATCACCCCGCTGGAGGACGCCGAGCAGATCACGCTGCGTACCACGGAGGACTTCGCGGAAGGGACCAGGGCGAGCCTCGAGCGGCGCGAACCGGTGTTCAGGGGCGTGTAGCGGTTACGGCCGGGCGTGAGGTAGGCGCCGCCACGCTCCGGAGGAGGGGGGCATGTGGGGCGCCCGCCGGGTCAGTGTAAGCGGTGGTACACGCCGTAGCCGCCGAGCAGGACGGCGCCCAACAAGAGGACGGCCATGACGATGGCGAAGATGAAATCCGCTTTGCGGGTCTTCAGCGCATAGATGCCGAGAACCTGGGCCATCACCAGCAGGGCAGCCGCGACGTAGATCAGGGTCACCTGGTGGTGGGAGTCTTCCGGCCCGGCATCGGCGGGGAAGGCTAGCCGGGCGGGCCCGTAGAATCGCGGCAAGCGGAGTACCGCGCCGGGTCACTCCATGCGCCGGTTCGCCGGTCGAAGCGGGCCGCTTCGGGCGCCATCCATTCGACCCGGCCGCCCCGGGCCAAGGTCGAGGAAACCCCGGCGTGGTCGGCGCCTATGTCGAGCACGGTCACCTGGGGCGGTAAGGCGGCAGGCAGCGGTGAACCCGGCCTGAGGGCGAGCAGGACGGGCGGCAGCGACGCCACCGCCCGGTCCCGGTCGGCGCCGGACCCTCCGTACCAGGTCGGGTCCAGTACCTGCAGCCACTTGTCGGCGCCCATCACGACCGCGTCGTAGTCGCGCGAGATGTCGCCGATGAGGCGGGCGTCGGTAGTGCTGATCTCCAGCCACGGCCGGGACGCGGCCACGTCTTCGAGGACTGCGACGCGGTCCTCGAAGGAGGGGACGGCCGGCGCTTTGCCGAGCGGGGTTCGCGACACGACCAGGTGGACTCGTTCCAGCCGCCCCTGCTTCCAGGCTGCCTCGGCGATGGCCAGGTGGGCGACGGTCGGCGGGTCGAAGGTGCCGGGGTAGGCCCCTATGCCGCCCACGGCCGCCTGTCAGTACCGGTAGTGGTCCGGCTTGTAGGGGCCCTCCAGGTTCACGCCCAGGTACGAGGCCTGGCGCTCGCTGAGCGGGGTGAGCTTTACGCCGAGCTTGGCCAGGTGCAGGCGGGCGACCTTCTCGTCGAGATGGCGGGGCAGCACGTGGACCCCGACCGGGTACTCGGAGGTGCGGGTGAACAGCTCGATTTGGGCCAGCACCTGGTTGGTGAACGAAGACGACATCACGAAGCTCGGATGGCCGGTGGCGCAGCCCAGGTTGACCAGGCGGCCCTCGGCCAGCACGATCACCGAGTGGCCGCCCGACTTTCCTGGACTGGCCGGGAAGTCCCACGAGTCCACCTGAGGCTTGATGTTGGTCTTCTTGATGCCCGGGATTCGGGCGAGGCCGGCCATGTCGATCTCGTTGTCGAAATGCCCGATGTTGCACACGATGGCGTTGTGCTTCATCTGGGCCATGTGCTCGGCGGTGACGATGTCGCGGTTGCCGGTGGCGGTCACGAAGATGTCCGCCGTCTCGATGACGTCGTCGAGGGTCAGGACCTGGTATCCCTCCATGGCCGCTTGGAGGGCGCAGATGGGGTCGATCTCGGTGATGATCACCCGGGCCCCCTGGCCCCGCAGTGACTGGGCGCAACCCTTGCCCACGTCCCCGTAGCCGAACACGACCGCCACCTTCCCGGCGATCATCACGTCGGTGGCCCGGAAGATCCCGTCGACGAGCGAGTGGCGGCAGCCGTACAGATTGTCGAACTTGGACTTGGTGACCGAGTCGTTCACGTTGATGGCCGGGAACAGCAGCTCGCCCCGATCGTGACGCTGGTAAAGGCGATGGACCCCGGTGGTGGTCTCCTCGGTGACACCCTTGATGCCTTCGGCCATGTGGGTCCAGAGCTTGCCGTCCTCCCGGAGGGTGCGGTTCAAGGTGGCCAGTATGACCCCGAACTCCTCGGAGTCCTCTGGGCCGAGCTCGGGGACCTTGCCGTCCCGTTCGCACTCCGCGCCCAGGTCGACGAGCAAGGTGGCGTCGCCGCCGTCGTCGAGGATCATGTTCGGGCCTTCGCCGCCCCCGTCGGGCGAGGCGGGCCAGCGCAGGGCCTGTTCGGTGCACCACCAGTACTCCTCGAGGGTCTCACCCTTCCAGGCGTACACGGGGATCCCGGCCGCCGCGATGGCCGCCGCGGCGTGGTCCTGGGTGGAGAAGATGTTGCACGATGCCCAGCGCACCTCGGCTCCGAGCGCCACCAGGGTCTCGATGAGCACCGCGGTCTGCACGGTCATGTGAAGGGACCCGCTGATGCGGGCCCCCGCGAGCGGCTTCTGGCCGGCGTACTCGGCGCGCAGCGCCATGAGGCCGGGCATCTCGACCTCGGCCAGATTGATCTCTCGCCGTCCGAAGTCGGCCAAGCCGATGTCGGCGACGCGGTAGGGGGGAGGGGTAGTCGGTTCGGGCACGGGAGCTCCTTTATCTTGTCCTCGGTAGCCTTGGGCCTGCGACGCGGGCGCGCCGGCCCCGGTTCCTGCAGGCTGGGGCCCTCCGGCCCTTCCCGTCTGGTCAGCCCGATGCAGGGCCTATTGTAGACGGGCGGACCCGGGAGCGAGTTACGGTCGGGGAGTGAGCGAGAGCCGTCCTGTCCCAGCCCGGATCCTGGTCATTACCGCCCATCCCGACGATGTCGACTTCGGCGCGGCCGGGTCGGTGGCGGCTTGGACGTCGGCGGGCGCCTGCGTGACCTATTGCGTTGTCACCGACGGTGACGCGGGCGGCTTCGACCCGGCCGTTCCCCGGGACCGCATCCCGGCCATCCGTCGTGCTGAGCAGACCGTAGCCGCCGCGGTGGCTGGCGTCGAGGACCTGGTGTTCCTCGGCTATCCCGACGGGCGAGTGCAGGCGACGCTGGACCTGCGCCGCGACCTGGCCCGGGTCATCCGCCAGGTCCGGCCCGGGCGGGTCCTCTGCCCGAGCCCGGAGCGGATCTGGGAGCGGGTCTTCGCCAGCCACCCGGATCACTTGGCGGTCGGTGAGGCGGCCCTTTGCGCCGTGTATCCCGACGCCCGGAACCCTTTCGCCTTCCCGGAGCTGCTCGCCGAGGGACTGGAGGCCCACACCGTCGAAGAAGTGTGGGTCATGGCTTCGCCTCGAGCCGACACCTATGTCGATGTCACCGCCACTATCGACAAGAAGCTGGCCGCCCTCCGAGCCCATGTCAGCCAGCGGACCGACGCGGACGGCGGGCTCGAGCCTCGGATCAGAGAGTGGCTGGCTGCCAACGCGGCTCGCGCCGGGTGGGCGGCGGGGTCCCTCGCCGAGGCCTTCCATGTGGTGCCCACCCAGTGAGCTCCGGGTCGGACGGTGCCATCCTCAGCAAGTATCGGAGAAGGGCTTGTCCTTGTCCACCCGCGCTTCGGCGGGCAGGCCGAGTACGCGCTCGCCGAGGATGTTGCGCTGGATCTCGTCGGTCCCGCCCCGGATCGACAGCGACGGGCTCATCAAGAACATGCTCTGCCACTCGTCGGGCTCGCCGGCGACCACAGTGGCGGCCGGCCCTTCGACTTGGAGCCCGAGTGCAGCCAGTCGCTTGATCATGGCCGTGCCCCGCAGTTTCGAGCCTGAGTCCTCAGGCCCTGGCGGCAGCCCGGCCTGACGGGCCTGGCGGGCCCGCAACTCGGTCATCCCGATCACCCGGTGCTCGATCAACCGGGCGGCCCACCGGTCGCGGGCGACCGGATCGCCCGGGGCGATCATCTCTGCGAGTCGGGCGACCTGGTCCTCCTTGACCCCGAGACCACCCCCAAGAGCGCCCCGCTCGAAGGTCAGGCAGGTGAGAGCGATCCGCCAGCCGTCTCCCGGCTCGCCGATGCGGTCCTGGTCAGGGATCCAGACATCGTCCATGAAGACCTCGTTGAAGTGGGCGTCATGGTTCATCTGGACGAGCGGCTGGACGGTAACGCCCGGAGAGGTCATGTCGAGGCCGAAGGCGATGATGCCCTTGTGCTTGGCGAGGCGCGGATCGTGGCGGGCGAGGAGGAGCCCCCGCTTGGAATAGTGGGCTCGGGATGTCCACACCTTCGAGCCGCTCACCCGCCAGCCGTCGCCGTCACGCTCGGCCCGGGATTTCAAGCCGGCCAGGTCCGAACCGGCGTCGGGCTCCGAGAACATCTGGCACCAGATCTCCTGGCCGTTGCGGATGGCCGGCAGCCAGCGGGCCTTCTGCTCCTCGTCGCCGTGGACGAGGATGGTCGGGCCGATCAGGTCCAAGCCCACGAGGAAGGGGTACATGTCGGGCGCCTGGTAGTGGGTGAGCGCCTGGCGGACCGCGTCGGCCTCGGTGCCGGACAGCCCCATGCCGCCGTGCTCGACGGGCCAGGTCGGCACCGCGTACCCGCCTGGGGCCAGCCGGCCCAGGTACGCCCGACCCGAGTCGAGGTCATCGCTGCCCGCACCGAGGACGCCGACCCGCGCCTCTGGGCGGGGCGGCTCGAGAATGGCCTCCAGCTCGGCCCGGGTCCGATCCAGCCGGGCCGCGGCGATCTCGACCGTGCTCATCGGGCCAAACCTACTGGCAACATCGGGCCGGACAGGGCGACGGGGCCGGCCCCATGGATCCGAGCGCCCGAGGCAGTGTCCGGGCGGGCTGGTGCAACTCGTCGATCAGCGTGCACACCATGTCCACGAACCTCGGATCGGCGCCCGGGGTGGCCGAGCGGACCATCTCGATCCCTCGGGCCGCAGCGGCCTCAGCCGCCTGGATGTCCAGGTCGTAGACGACCTCCATGTGGTCCGAGACGAACCCGATCGGGGCGACGACCACCGAGCCCGTAGAGGCGGGAAATGCGTTTATGGCTTCCACCACGTCCGGGCCGAGCCACGGCTGGGCCGGCGAGCCGGACCGGCTCTGGAAGACGAGCGACCAGGCATCGCCCGGGATGGAGGCCGCTTCGGCGACCAGCCGGGCCGTCTCCTGCAATTGCAGCTGGTAGCGGCTGCTGCCGGCCATGGCAGTGGGGATGCTGTGGGCCGACATGAGAACGGGCGCAGCCGGTCCGGCCTGCCGCAGCGCGGCGGCCACCCCGTCGGCGAGAGGTTCGATGAAGCCGGGATGGTTGAAGAACGGCCGCAGCTTTACCAGCTCGGGTGCTTTCGGTCCTACCGCCCGGCGGGCCGCCTCGATGTCCTCGAGGTACTGCCGGCAGCTGCTGTAGGAGGAGTAGGCAGAGGTCACGAACACCGCCGCCCGCCGGATCCCGTCGCGACCCATCTGGCTCACCGTGTCGGCGAGCAACGGGTGCCAGTGGCGGTTCCCCCAGTACACGGTCCGGGGGGTCCCGCGCTCGGCCAGCTGGATCGAGAGGGCCTGGACCAGGGCCCGGTTGTGCTCGTTGATGGGGCTGTGGCCGCCGAAGTGCATGTAGTGCTCGGCGATCTGCTCCGCCCGGCCCGGGGCCAGGGGGCGGCCCCGCAGGACGTTCTGCAGGAAGGGCACCACGTCGCCCGGGCCGTCCGGGCCGCCGAAGGAAAGCACGAGCACGGCGTCGAAGCCGACCTTGTCCACTCAGAACCAGCCTATGGGAGGCGGATCCTTTCCTACGGTACAGACCATTTGAGCGCTTTTGTGGTCACTTCACCTACATATGTGTGGGTCAAGTGACCACTATTGCCGTCACCCCGTCACCCCACGTGGGGCGACGTGGGGCGGGGCGGGGTGACCAGCGACTCAGCCCCCTTGCATCCAGACCATGCGGCTCTGGGCTCCCCACGCGTCGCAGGTGGCGGGGGAGGCCTCCCATATGTCCAGGCGCAGGCCCCGGATGGCCCCACCTGTGTCCTCGGCGATCCGGGCGCCGGCCCCATCGACGTAGATGTGGCTGCCGAGGGGGATCACCGACGGATCCACGGCGACCGTGACCGAACTGGTCGGCGCTCCCGTAGCCGTGTTGCCCTGCAGGTCGTAGCAGGTGACGAGGAAGTTCCCGAGTGGAGTGCCGCTCGGCCCGAGGGTGGCGGCCTGGATGGCCGGGGCCGGGGTCGGCGCGGGCGCGGTGGCCAGCCAGTAGCCGTCGGCTCGGGGAGGGGCGGCTGCCGCGGTGACCCGGGTGCCGGTGGGCTCGGGGGCCAGGCCGCCGTGGAAGGTGGCGCCGCCGTAGGCGAATACGCCTCCGTCGGCGGCGGCTAGCCAGTAGCCGTTGCCGGTGGTGGTGGGGGCGATGCCGACTATGGGGGCGTTGAGGTGGATGCCTCCGGTGGAGCCGTGGAAGGTGGCGTCGCCGTAGGCGAATACGCCTCCGTCGGCGGCGGCTAGCCAGTAGCCGTTGCCGGTGGTGGTGGGGGCGATCCCGACGATTCCCGCCGCGGTGCCGGCGCCGGGGCCACCGAGGGCAGCCGCTTGGCCGAAGGCGGCCACCTGGCCGGGCCCGTTGCCGGCCGAACCCGGCGCCTGCTGGGCGCTGACGGCTTGGGCCCCAGTGGTCTGGGCAATCGGGGTTTGGGCAATCGCGGTTTGAGCAGCGCTGGTTTGGGCGATCGTGGCTGGGCCGCTCGAGCCGGTCGCGGCTCGGGGGGTGTGGGAGGCCTCGAGGGCGGTCCAGCCGGTGGCGCCGAGCACTCCGGCCAGGGCGACCGGGGAGGTCAGGGCCGCGACTCGGGCCCGGCGCCGGCGGGAACGGGGGGAGGGAAAATGCCGGCCGTCCCGGGCTAGGGCAGACCGGTTGGACTTGGGCTTCTCAGGTCGGCAGGCACAGGCGTAGCAGGCATGGTTGTAGCGGGCATGGTTGGAGCAAGCAGGGTTGGCAGAAGATGCGGGCAAAGGTGGTTGACCCTTTCGTCGGGCGCGCCGGCCCAAGGCATATGGCTCCGCAAAGGGTGCTCAGGGGAAGTGGAGATGCGGACCAGCGCGGGCCTCCGCTGGGAAAGGGGAAGAGCGGAGGTTGGCTTGATGGCTCCCTCAGCGGTCTCTGGGACGGTCACCCGGGGGCCTTGTCTTTTCTCGGCCGACGACACTAACGGCAGGCGAGGCGCCGCCACCAACTTCTCGGGTCGTGACATGCGTCACAACCGCGGCCAGTGTCACCCCATGGCGACGGGTGGCGGAACGTATCCGCCGGTCAGCTCGGCCAACCGGGCGGCGAGGAACAGGGGAGTGCGGTCTTCGAGGTAGGGTCCCACGACCTGGATCCCGACAGGAAGGCCGGAGGGCGCGAACCCGGCCGGTACGCAGGTCGACGGCAGGTAGGCGACGCCCACCAGCCCGGTCCACGCGAAGGTCCGGGATTGGGGCCGGGTCTCGCCGTTGATGACCACCGAGCGGTCGTTGATGGTGCCGTGGTGATCATGGCGGAACGGCAGCATCGGCATAACCGGGCAGAGGAGCACGTCGTAGTCCTCGAACCAGGCGGACCACAACCGACGCAAGAGCATGCGGTCGTAGTGGCGGTCGAGCCAGGCCCGGTGGTTGCCGCCGAGGGTTTCGGCTGTCTTGCCCTGGAAGCTCACCGAGACGGCGGGCAGGATGAGAGAGCTGAACAAGCGCTCGACCTGGCCCAGCTCGATGGGGGGTCGGGCCTCCGAGACCTGGGCTCCGGCTTTCGCCAGCGCATCTGCTGCGCCTTGCAGGACCGCGCCCGCCTCGGAGTCCACCGAGCACGCCGGGTCGTCCAGCCAGGTCCCGACGCGGTAGTCCCGAAGATCGGTATGGCGGGGCGGTGGCAGGGTCAGGCGCCATGCCGTGGCCAGCTCGACGTCGGGGCCGGCCACCGTGTCGAGCAGGACGCCGAGGTCGTCCACGCTGCGGGCGATGGGGCCGAACACATTGATGTCGGCGTCGATCACCCCACCGCCCACCCGGTCGAGGTAGCCGCGCTGGGACACGATCCCGTAGCTCGGCTTGTGGCCGCACACCCCGCAGTAGCTGGACGGGATGCGGACCGATCCCCCGATGTCGGTGCCGATCTCGAAGCTGGTGAGCCCGGTGGCGACGGCTGCCGCGGCGCCACCCGAAGAACCGCCCGGGGTCCGCTCGAGGTCCCACGGGTTCGAGGTCGTGCCGAACATGTCGTTGAAGGTCTGGATGTCGCCCGACCACCTCGGCACGTTGGTCTTGCCGAAGACGATCGCCCCGGCCCGGCGCAGGCGATCGACCACCGGGGCATCGTGGGCCGGCACGTGGGTCGCCAGCTCGGTCGCCCCTCCGGTGGAGCGCAATCCGGCCACCTCGATGGCGTCTTTGATCGTGATCGGCAGGCCGTGGAGGGGCCCGAGCGGTGCTCCCGCCGCGGTGGCATCGTCGGCGGCTCCGGCCGCGTCCCGGGCGCCCTCGGTGTCGAGGGTCACCACCGCGTTGACGGCTGGGTTGATGCGCTCGATACGAGAGAGGAACAGCTCGAGGAGCTCCCGGCTCGACACCTGCCGATCGCGGATCATCTGGGCCAGGCGCCCCGCCGGTAGGAGGGCGATGGAATCGTCGATGGTCACGGCGCCGAAGCCTACGGCGGGAACACCGCCGCCGGGCACCTCAGAAGCTGTCGCAAAACTACTTCGAGGTGGGAGAAGGCGGCGGCTCGTCCCATGCTATGATGCGAGCGCTGAGGCGAGTTGGTCGACGACGAGCCGCCGTCTTCTCCCTCCCGCGGGTTTTGCGACAGCTTCTCAGCCGGTGATGTGCCGGGGTGCGAACAACACCCCGGGGTTCAAGGACCCGGCCGGGTCGAGGGCCTGCTTGACAGCGCGCATGACAGCGAGCTCGGACGGCGAGCGGGACAGGTTCAGCCAACCCGCCTTGGCCCGGCCGATGCCGTGCTCCGCGCTGATCGATCCGCCCATCGACGCGACCAGCCGGAGCACCGCCTCGTCCACCGCCTCGTCTTCGGGCGGCGGCCCGACCACGTTCACGTGGAGGTTTCCATCGCCCACGTGCCCGAACAACACCAGCCTGGATCCGCTGGCAGTGGCGCTGACAACCGAGCGCACCGCGGTCTCGAACTCCGCCAGGCGGGCCTGCGGGAGGGTCACGTCCAGCTTGTGGGGGATCCCGAGGGCGGAGACTGCCTCGGTGTGGCGCTCGCGGTAGGCCCAGAGCCGCTCGATCCCGGCCCGGTCCGCGGCGACCGCGGAGCCGTCGTCGGAGACGTCGAGCCCGGCCAGGGCCTCGTAGAGGGGTCCGGAGGGATCGGTCAACCCGGCGCACTCCAACAACAGGTACACCGCCCACGGTCGCCCGAACGGCGCGGCCAGGCCGGCGTGCTCGAGAACGACCTCGAGCCCGTCGTGGTAAAAGATCTCCGCCGCCTGCAGCCCTTCCACCCGCCTGCGCACCGAGTCGACCACCGCCACCGCAGCGGCCGTATCGGGCAGGCCGAGGAGGGCCACCACCCGCTCCGGGTGGGCGGGAACCAGCCGCAGCCGGGCCGCGGTGATCACGGCCAGAGTGCCCTCAGAGCCGACGAGCAGCTGGGACAGGTCGTAGCCCGTGTTGTCCTTCACCAGCCCACTCAGGCGCGATACCACCAGACCGTCACCGAGCACTGCTTCCAGCCCGACGATCTGAGCCCGCATGGGCCCGTAGCGCATCACGTGCAGACCGCCCGCGTTGGTGGCGATCATCCCCCCGACGGTGGCGCTGTCTCGGGCGGCCAGGTCCACCGGGAACGACAGCCCCGCCTCGCCGGCCGCACCCTGAAGGCGGGCCAGCGTCACCCCCGCCCCGACGGTGATCTGGCTGGCGGCCAGGTCCACGGATCCGAGGTGGTCGAGCCGGACCGTGCTGAGCAGGACCGGCGCAGTGCCGTCGGTCGCTGCGGGGGGGACGCCCCCGCCGACCAGGCCGGTGTTGCCTCCTTGCACCACTACCGGCGTCTCGCGAGCCGTACAGGCTCCGAGCACCGAGGCCACCTCGCGAGTCGACGCGGGGCGCACCACCATCGAGCACGGCCCACCGAAGCGGCGGGTCCAGTCCGACTCGAAAGGGGCCCTGAGGTCGGCATCGGTCAAAACGTGGGCCGGGCCCACGATGTCGGCCAGCTCTTGAGACAGCCCGGAGGTAGAGATGGTTAAGTTCTAGCCAATGGAGCGGCCCGAAGAACCCGCGTCGTCGCCCGGACGGGTATCGGTCACGGTCTCCGGAGGGGTCGCAGACGTCCGGTTGAACCGCCCCGACAAGATCAACGCGTTGGACCGGCCCATGTTCACCGCCCTCGTCGAAGCCGCTTCCAGCCTGGCCGCCGATCCGGCCGTGCGGGCCGTGGTCCTCTCCGGCGAGGGCCGCGGGTTCTGTGCCGGGCTGGACTTCGCCTCCTTCGCGTCGATGGCCGGCTCCGAGCCCCGGTCGACGGAGGGGCTGGCCGATCGCCCGCCGGGGCGGATCGCCAACCTGGCCCAGCAGGCCGCCCACGGCTGGGCCGAGCTGCCCGTGCCGGTGATCGCCGCCGTGCACGGCGTAGCCCTGGGCGGGGGTCTGCAGATCGCCCTGGCCGCCGACTTGAGGATCGTTGCTCCCGACGCCCAATTGTCGATCCTCGAGATCCGTTGGGGGCTGGTGCCGGACATGACTGGGACTCATGTCCTGCCCCGACTGGTCCCCCTCGACGTGGCCAAGGAGCTGGTCTGGACGGGGCGCATGGTCTCGGGAGACGAGTCGGTCCGCCTCGGGTTGGCGACCCGGGTGTCGGAGGATCCCCGGCGAGAAGCCCTGGAGCTGGCCGCCCAGATCGCAGCCAAGAACCCCGACGCCATCCGGGCCGGAAAGAGGCTGCTCGACCAGTCCGGTCTGGTCAGCAGGGCCCAACAGTTCCTCGACGAATCGGCCGAGATGGGCGCCCTGATCGGCAGCCCGAACCAGGCCGAGGCGGTCAGGGCCTATTTCGACCGGCGCGAACCGGTATTCACCGATCCGCGCCTAGTCTGAGACCGTGACTGAAGCGACCGAGGCCGACCCAGTGACGAGCGATCTAGTGATGGGCGACGACCCTGAGACCAGCGAGCGCACCGACGCCGCAGTAGCCGCTTTCCGCCGCCAGCTCGAAGGCCAGGTCTCTGTGCCCGCCTCCGTCGTCCAGGACGGGTTGCTCGACCTGTGGGGCATCCTCCCAGAAGGAGACACCCGGACCGTTGTGGAGCGCTGGCTGACCGAGACCCTCGGCCGCAACCTGTACTCGGTGACCGACGTGGACTCCCGTCTGGACGCCGTGCTGTCCGGCCAGGGCTGAGCTACCAAGGCTCTCCGGCCCTTTCCGGGCCCAGGCGTTCGCAGTACGTTGGCCGCGTCCAGACGCACACGGGAGGACTGATGGTCGACACCGAGAACGCCCGCCAGAACGTGACGTTCCCCAGCAACGGAGGCGAGGCTCACGGCTACCTGGCCCTACCCGGATCGGGCCATGGTCCCGGGCTGATCGTCATCCAGGAATGGTGGGGGCTCACCTCCCACATCGCCAACCTGGTCGACCGCTTCGCGGCCGAGGGCTTCGTCGCACTGGCTCCGGACCTCTACGGCGGCGCAACCACCCACGACGCGGCCGAGGCGGGCCGGCTGATGGAGGCCCTGCCCGTGGAGGGAGCGGCGCGCGATCTGGCCGGCGCGGTGGACTACCTGCTGTCGCGCGACGAGGTGCAGGGCGATCAGGTGGGTGTCGTCGGCTTCTGCATGGGAGGAGCCTTCGTGCTCAGCCTGGCGGCCAAGGAGGGGGGCAAGATCGGGGCGGCCGTCGCGTTCTACCCGGTCGGCGCCATGCCCGATGACTATGCCGGGCTGCAAGCCCCGGTCATGGCCCACTTCGGTGAGAAGGACGATTTCATCCCGCTCGCCAATGCCCAGGATCTCGTGGACCAGGTCAAAGCGGGGACCGGCCAGGAGCCGATCATCCACACCTATCCCGCCGGCCACGCCTTCGTGAACGACGAGAACCTCCTCGGCACCCACGATCCCGACCAGGCCAAGCTGGCGTGGGACCGGACTGTCGCCTTCCTCGAGGAGAACCTCGGCTCCTAGACGGAGCGGGCCCGGCAAACCCAGCGGCCGTCCGAGCTTTCCAGTAAAAGGGGCAGGCCGAAGGTGGCCGACAGGGCGCCTGCCTCGAGTACCTCTGGCAGCGGCCCGGAAGCCACCACCCGGCCCGCCCTCAACAACAGCACGTGGGTGAACCCGGCGGGGATCTCCTCGAGGTGATGGGTGATCATCACCGTGGCCGGATGATCGGGCTGGGCCGCCATCCGTCCCAGCGCGGCAACCAGCCGTTCCCGGCCGCCCACGTCGAGGCCGGCGGCCGGCTCGTCCAGGAGGAGCAGCTGAGGGTCGCTCATCATGGCCCGGGCGAGAAGCACGTGCTGGCGCTCCCCGTCGGACAGGAACCCGAACGGTCGGTCGGCGATGGCCCCGAACCCGGCCTCGATGAGGAGGGTACGAGCCTTCTCGTACTCGGCTTGGGTGTACTCCTGCCACCACGGCTCGAGCGCGCCGTGGCGCCCCGACACCACCACGTCGGTGGCGGTGATCCGCGGTATGAGCAACTTGGCTATGGCGGTCGACACCAGGCCGATTCGCTGCCGCAGGCGCCGCACGTCGACCCGGCCCAGCCGATGGCCCAGTATCTCGACGCTGCCCCGAGTGGGGTGAAGATAGCCCGACGCCAACTCGAACAACGTGGTCTTCCCCGATCCGTTCGGCCCGAGCACGATCCACCGCTCGCCCGGCCCTACCTCCCAGTCGACGGATCGCAGCACGACGACCCCGGGCCGGTCCAGGTCGACCGAAGTCAGGCGAAGAGGAGGTTTGCGCATGTGCTCGTGAAACCGTAGCGGCGCGACGATGGGAGGATGGCCGGAACAGCTGACCTCTTGACGGCGCGCCTGCAGGCGGCCTTCGACGCCATGGAGCCGGGCGCCGACCCTGTGGTGCGGCCCTCGTCGCGACCCGGTGTCGACTTCCAGGCCAACGGGGCCATGGCGCTGGCCAAGCGGCTGGGACGCCCGCCGGCCGAGATCGCTGCCCAGGTCCTGGCTTCGGCCGACCTCGAAGGCCTGTGCCGCCAAGCCGAGATCGCGCCCCAGGGCTTCATCAACTTCACCGTGGACGAGACCTTCCTCGTGGCCCGAATCCAGGCTCAGGGGGCGGACCCCAGACTCGGAGTCCGCCCCGCGGAGACGGCGCTCGAGGTCGTGGTCGACTACTCGCATCCCAACGTGGCCAAAGAGATGCACGTCGGTCACCTGCGCACGACGGTCATCGGCGACGCCGTCTGCCGGCTGTTGGGGCTGGTCGGGCACCGGGTCATACGGGAGAACCACATCGGCGACTGGGGCACCCCCTTCGGGATGCTCATCGAGCATCTCGTCGACCTGGGAGAGGAGGAGGCCGCCCATGAGCTGTCGGTGGGGGACCTCGACACCTTCTACCGCCAGGCCCGGGCCCAGTTCGACGCGTCCGCCGAGTTCCGGGAGCGCAGCCGGCTTCGCGTGGTCCTGCTCCAATCCGAGGACCCTGAGACCACCCGCCTGTGGCGGATCCTGGTCGATCAGAGCGTCGCCTACTTCCAAGAGGTGTACGACAAGCTCGGGGTCCTGCTGACACCCGACGACATCGTGGGGGAGAGCTTCTACAACGCCCTCCTCCCCGTCGTCGTCGAGGAGCTGGCCGGCAAGGGGCTGCTGGTCGACAGCGACGGAGCCCGGTGCGTGTTCCCGCCGGGCTGGGCCAACCGCGACGGCACACCGTTGCCGCTGATAGTGCAGAAGTCCGACTCGGGCTTCGGGTACGCGGCGACCGACCTGGCCGCGCTGCGCGACCGATTCGGCCGCCTGGGCGCCGATCTGGTGCTGTACGTCGTCGGGGCGCCACAGGCCCAACACCTCGCCATGTGCTTCGAGGTGGCCCACATGGCCGGCTGGCTGCCTAACCGGGATCAGGCCGTCCATGTCCCGTTCGGCAACATGCTCGGGGCCGACCGCAAGATGTTCAAGACCCGCTCCGGGGCCTCCATCAAACTCGTGGACCTGATCGACGAGGCGGTGAGCCGGGCCACCGCCGCGGTGTCAGAGAAGAACCCCGATCTTCCCGCCGGGGAGCGGGACGAGGTGGCCCGCATGGTGGGCGTGGGCGCCCTGAAGTACGCCGATCTGTCGACCGACCGCGTCCGCGACTACGTGTTCGACTGGGACCGCATGCTCAGCTTCGACGGGAACACCGCCCCGTACCTGCAATACGCCCGGGTCAGGTGCCTGTCGATCTTCCGGCGGGGGGAGATCGACCCTGAGCCCTACCTGAAGGGCACCATCCCAGTCGGCCTCGACCATCCCGCCGAGCGGGCGCTGGCTCTCGGACTGCTCGAGTTTCCCGCCGCGGTGGAGGCCACCTTGGAGACCTGGAGCCCGCACAAGCTGTGCGCTTACCTGTTCGAGGTGGCCGGGCTCTTCACTACGTTCTTCGAGAACTGCCCGGTGCTCAAAGCTCCAGGTCCCGACGCCCGCGACAGCCGGCTGGTGCTTTGCGCCCTCAGCGCGGCGGTGCTTGGCGCCGGGTTGCAGGCGCTCGGCATCGAGACGCCCGAGCGGATGTGATCGCCCAGTCCAGCTTCAGTCGAGCCCCTCCCCGTCGAGGCGGGCGGTGGCGATGGCCCAAGGCCCGAGAGGGAATTCGCCTTCCCACCGCTGCTGCGGATCGCCTGCCAGGTTGACCAGCCAGCCGGATCGGTTCGGCACCTTCACGGTGACGGGAGCTCCGGTCGGGTTGAACACCCGCACCTCGATGGCACCCTCCTGCCGGTAGAGGGCCGAGACCTGGGCACCCTCCAGGCGGAGGCGCTGCCCTTTGTCCGGAAGCAGGCCGGCTCCCACCGCTCGGGTCGTGACGAGCGGCGTCCACGTCTCTTCCGCCAGGGCCCACGGGTCGTCACACCGCCGGGCCACGGCATAGCGGAAGACGTGGGGGCCGGGCATCTGCCCATCTCGCACCGGCACCGGGGGACCGGCGATCACCGGACGGTAGGGCGGAGCGGGCCGGGCGATGACACCGGTGGCCCGCAATAGGGTAAGGGCGAGGACCCGACCGGATTCGACCAGCTCGTACTCGAGGAGACCCTGGTGTGTGATGGTTGTGTCAGCAGCGGTGACGAATCGTCGGGAGGGGAAGGCGGGCAGCGGATGTTCATGGGGGCCCCCTTCTGCCTCGCGCCCCCGGATCACGGTCGTGAAGGCGCACTCCGCCTCGGTGCGGTCGGCCGGCCGGGCGAGGGGGAAGCACACCCGGACCCGGTGGTCGCGGCTGTGGTTCTCGAAGCTGGTCGTGATCCTCACGGCCCGCTCCCCGGCCCGCACCTCGAGATCCGAGATGACCTCCGTCTCGACGTGGCCGAACGGCGCCCCGTTTTCGAGGCGTTGCATCCAGCGGTATCGCCGGCAGACCCGCAGCACGCCTCGCAACGGCCCCGCCTCGATGATCTCGGTCGACACGTGGATCGGCTCGGTCACCTTGGGGGCGCCTGCTGAGGGCGAGAAGTTGTAGCTGTCACCGCAGTCCGGCTCGTCGACGATCAGGTTCTGCCCCGGGGTGCCGTCTAGGGCGAAGGTGCCGGTGCGGGGGTCCATCTGGAGCGAGACAAGCCCGTTGTCCATGTGCCCCTGACCCACGCTGACGGGTGCCAAAGGAGGGCCTGTGGGCGAGCCGTCCCAGACGGCCCAGCCCCAACCCGGCACCTCTACGGACGCGACCACCCTCTGCCAGGCGGATTGACGGACCCGGACTACCAGGCGTTGATCCCCGGCCGCGCCGGCCACGGCCCACGCCTCGGCCATGACCGCCGCCATGCCCGGTTCGGCCGGCCGGGTCGGGTCGCGGTAGATGGTCAGCTCGGTGAGGCCGTCATGGTGACGGACCTGGGCGGCCCGGCCCGGGGCGGAGGAGCCGAGCACCCCGTCGGCGGCCAGCCGGGCGAGTATGACGGCGAGATCCCTTCCCCAGCCTCGCCGCTCCACGACCACGGCTCCGGCGTTGGAGACCTGCTGGGTCCCATCAGGGGCCTCGGTCCCGGGCAGGTCGATCTCCACCAGGCCCCGGCGCTCCCGCCGCGTCGGGTTGACGACCATGGGGCCCGATGCGCGCGTTGCCATAGAGGCCACTGCGACTGCGTGTTCCACCGTGGCGGTCGCCGCGGCGTTTGCCGTGTCGTAGCGCGACGCGACCGCCCGCCCCACCTCGTCGGCCGAGCATCCGCAGATCGAGTCGTGAGCCGAGTTCCGGATGACCTCCAGCCAGGCCCGGCCGAGCAGATCGCCGGGCCAGTCCTCAGGTGGGAGCCACAGCGTGGCGAGAGGTTCGGCCATCCGCTCGAGGGCCACCTCCGTCGCCGCGGCCGCCTGCTTCAGGTCGACCCGGCTCGACAGGACCCCCATCAAGATGGGAGCCCGGGCCCCGCTCCGCAGCTCGCCTCTCCACTCGGGCAGCCCTTGGTCGGGGGCGTCGCGGAGGTAGCCGGCCAAGCTGGTCTGGCGGAACAGGTAAGGAGAACCGGGACGTTTGTTGGCCCGGCGGAGCAGGCCGGGGAGGGTGGTTTGCGGTCCTTGCTGGTCGCTGCCGTTCATCAGCAGGAGTGGCCAGCCCTCCGGCAGGTATTGCTCCAGTTCCCGCTCGTGGGCCGACACCCGGCGGACGAGAGACGCCTCGTCATCGGGCAGGAAGGCCCCGTTGGCGTAGCCCACCGGGAGGTACTCGGCCCGGACCGTGCTCCCGTCGGGAGCGCTCCACCAAAAGGCGGCGCGACCGACCTGGCCGGGGACTCCCCGCCACACGACCGCGTGATCGAGGCCGGCCTGGACGAGCAACTGGGGCATCTGGGCCACGTGGCCGAACATGTCAGGCAGGTAGCCGACCGCCGGCTCCGGCGCGCCCAGGCTCCCGGAGCGGGCCAAGCCGAGCTGGAGGTTCCGGACGATGGTCTCGCCCGAGACGCAGAACTCGTCCATGAGCACATACCACGGACCGATCCCCAGGCGTCCAGTGCGGACCAGCTCTTGCAAACGGGATGTCTGGTCCGGCCGGGCGCCGAGGTAGTCGTCGACGATCGCGGTCTGGCCGTCCAGATGGAAGTGGGAGTACTCCGGATCAGCGCCCATCACGTCGATCAGCCGGTCCATCATCGCGGTCAGCCGAACCCGATACGACTCGAAGCTGGCGGACCATTCACGATCCCAGTGCGAGTGCGCGACGACGGCCACGTTGCGTGACATGTGGCCCCAGGGTACGCAGGCCGCTGGGTGGGCGTGCTAGCTTCTCGGCGAGGGTGGAGCATCAAGACGAAGCAGAATCCCTCTCCGGCCCCGTCCACCGCGACGCCAGCCGGAGGCCGCCGGACCGCCTCTAGCGGGCTAGTCCGCTCCGGCCAGGAAAGGAGGGATTGTTTTGGCCACAGGAACAGTCAAGTGGTTCAACTCGGAGAAGGGGTATGGCTTCATCTCGCAGGACAGCGGGCCTGATGTGTTCGTGCACTTCAGCGCCATCGATGGAGCCGGGTACCGGAATCTCGAGGAGAACGAGAAGGTCGAGTTCGACGTGAACCAGGGTCCGAAGGGGCTCCAAGCGGCCAACGTCAAGCGCCTGGGCTGACCGCCCGGGGCCCGGCCCCGGCTCTCCGCGGCCGGTGATCGAAGTTCGAAGAGCCCACCGGCTCCGCGGCCAGGTGGGCCTTCGACGCGCCCCTGTTCTGATCAGCTTCTGATCAGCTGGAGTAGTCGATGCGTTCCGGATGGGTGTAGACGTTGAACGTCTCGCCCCGGACGAAGGCCGCGATGGTCACGCCCAGATGCCGGGCTGCCTCGATGGCCAGACTGGACGGCGCGGAAACGGCAGCGATGATGCCAATACCGGCCATCGCCGCTTTCTGGGCGATCTCGAAGCTGACCCGTCCCGATACGGCCAGCGCCAGGCCCGGGCCGGCCGGGGTCTGGTCGGGGCTCACCATCGCTCGCCCGGAAAGGACGGTCCAACCAACGACCTTGTCGACGGCGTTGTGGCGGCCGATGTCCTCCCGGGCGCAGCACAGCGCCCCGGTGGCGGGGAACAGCCCGGCCGCGTGCAGCCCGCCGGTCCGATCGAAAGTCGTCTGCTCGTGACGCAAGCGGTCCGGCAGCGTGGTGATGACCGATGCCGGGAAACAATGCGTCACCGTCACGGCACGACACTCGATGCTGACCTGGTCGATGGTCGCCTTGCCGCATATACCGCAACTCGAAGAAGCCGCGAACCGACGCTCGGGGCCGGCTCCCAACCAGGTGTGGGTCAGGTGCACGGTCACGTGGTTGAAGCGGGAGGCCGGATCGTCGCCCTCGATCGCCTGGCAGTAGTCGACCGACGCGATCTCGTGCGGTGCGGCTACCCCTTCGGTCACCACGAAGCCGGCGGCCAGCTCGAAATCGTGACCCGGTGTGCGCATGGTGACCGACAGAGGGGCCGGTTGTTGACCGGCTCCGGCGACGAGGATCTGCATCGGCTCTTCCGTCGCCACCTCCTCGGGTAGCTCCAGGTGGCGGCCCGGCCCGACTTTCAAAGCCCTGACCGTCGTCACCGGCCTTGGGATCACCCCTCCTCCCGATTGGGGTCGCCGAGCCGACCGTATCGGGCCAGGTCGGCTGGAGTGTCCACGTCGTCGAGGGTCTGTGCCGAGGAGCCGGTAGCTCGCTCCCAATCCGCCTCGGCCACCAGGCAGGGACCTACCGCGACGAGCAGATCGTTCATGGCCAGGCGCCCCTGTGCGACGAGGTCCGTGGCCACGTCGAGGTCGCCCGGCGAGTAGCGGGCGCACAACGGCTGGGCCCGCCCTGCCGCGAGCGGCACCACCGATCCCGGCGCCGGGTGGGCAGCCAGCCAGGACAATAGGGCGGACGTCATGGCCGGTAGATCCGTAGCCACGACGAGCACCGAGCCGTGCCAGCCCCGCTCAGCGAGGGCCTCCCACCCGCAGGCGATGGCCGCGAGTGGCCCCCTCATAGGGACGTCCTCTGCAACCGGCTCGAGGTGGGTGTGCCCGGGGCCCACCTCGAGGGCTGGCGCGGCCACTGCCTCCAGCAGCCGGGCGGTCCGCTCGGCCAGGGTCGATCCGGGCCCATCCGAGGGTAAGCGGCCATCTGAGGGCAAACGAATGGCCGCCTTGTCCCGGCCCATGCGGCGGCTGGCACCGCCAGTGAGGAGCAACCCGGCCACAGCCATACCGAGTCATTCTGCCGACTCTTGCCCGGGAACCAAAACGGCCATGACTGCCAGGGCAGGAAAGTCACCCGCATCCTCTTCAAGCTGTCTTGGCCGGCGACCGATAAGAACCCTGGTGCCTTGTTTGTCCGGACAGAGGCGTCGGCGGACCCGGCAACTGTCCATGATGGCCGGTGTCCTGCTCCTGCTCGCGGCCGCGTCGGTGTTTTCCCTCGCCGTGCGGCCGGGATTCGCCGCGGCCGCGGGGCGGGAGGAGTTGTCCGCCGTCGGCAAGGGTCACACCCCTGCGGACGGCAATCCTCCGGATCAGCAGAGCCCTCCGGATCAGCACGGCGGCCTCGTCCTCCGCACGTCCAGCTCCGTCGAGAAGCCGTCGCAAAACCATTTCCAGGTGGGAGAAGTCGACGGCTCGTCTCATCCCCAGGATGCGAGCGTAGGAGAGAGTTGGTCAAAGACGAGCCGCCCGCCCGGTCAGACCAGAGAGGACGCCAACGGGAACGAGTCCCGGGAGGCGGAGTCGGCCGCCTCCTCGCCGCGGCGAGCGGTACCGGGCTCACGCCACCCGCCGATAACGCCGGGGCTCCGGCTGCCATCACCGCGCCTGGGCCCACCCCGCCGGCCTCGCGCCTGTTACCTCGCAAGGGGCTGGACGAACCGATGGTTGCCTCAGGAGGTCCGTGGCACGGTCCGTCCCTCAAGACGGCGGGCGGTCTCGGCGTTCCCATCGCGATCGGAGCGTCGGTCGCGGCCTTCGTCCTGGCTCAAGCCCTCATCGACCGCCGCGATCCCAAGATGTCTCGGGCGCCGCAGCGGAGCCGGGACGACACCGTTGGATTCGAATAACGTCCAAGACCGACACGAGCTCCGGCCCGGCGTGATCGCGACGGGACAATGAGCTCCCACCCGCCCCGAGCCCTCTGGCGCGCCGGTCCCGCCTCGGCCGAGCTGACGAGCCTCGATGAGCGGCTGGGGCTCCTTCTCGTCGTCCGGATCGGCTTCGTGCTGCTCGTCATGCTCGGCTCGCTGTTCGCATCCGACCAGGTGATCGTGAGCGTCACAGACGTCGGACCGCTCAGCGCGGCCTACCTGGTCGTGGCGGCGGGCGCCGAGTGGTACCGCCGGAGCCAGCTCAAGGGCCGGATGCTCGTCCACCGGCTGGTGCTCCCTCTAGACGCCGTCTACCTGGCGGTGATCAGCACGCCCTCAGGGGGTCCCCGCAGCCCGCTGGTCGCGCTCTTCGCAGTTCAGCTGATCGCGGTGACGCTGCTCGGCAGCCCGCGGGCCGGGCTGCGCACCGCGCTCTGGGACACGTTCCTGTTCGTGCTCATCCCGGCCCTCTCGCTCAGCGGGCGGATCGGCCAGTTCCTAGGGGTGAGCCAGGTCGCCGCGCCATCCACTACCGAGACGACCGTCGCCATCCTCGGTTTCTGGGTCGTCGCCGGCTGCACCTCGATCTTCTCCGCGGTCAGCGAGCGCGAGCTGCGGCGCAGCAAGGCCGAGATGAGCGCGCTGGCCGAGATGGCGAGCACCCTCGAAAACGTTCGTGAAGAAGAGGAGATCCTCGCGATCCTCCTCCGCGCCTTGGTACAGGCGTTTCCCTTGAAGCGGGGCGCCCTCTGGTACACCCATGGCACCCGGCCCCTCGGACTTGTGCTGCCCTCGGCGACCGGGGAGGTCGCCAACGTCCCGGTTCCGCCACTGGCGCGCGCCGACCGGGTCGCTGTCCTCGCATGGGGCGACCGCGAACCTCAGCTCGTCCGCCACCTGAGCCCCGACGACGATCCGGTGGTCTCCGGCCTCTTGCCCGAAGCGGCGAACGTCGCGGTGCTGCCCCTGCAGGTGGAAGGGAACAACTCCGGAATAATCGTGCTCGAGCACGGCGGGCACCGGCTGAAAGCCCGCCTGCCTCGCCGCACCCTGGTCATGCTGGCCCAGTTCGCCGGTCACGCCTCCCTCACCCTCCGCAACGCCCGATTGCTCGCCGAGAGGGAGCGGCTCGCCGCCATCGACGGCCTCACCGGATTGGCCAACCGGCGGGAGTTCGATCAGGTGCTGAGCCGTGAAGTCAACCGGGCCGAACGGTCGCACGAACCGTTGAGCCTGGTGGTCTTCGACGTCGACCACTTCAAGCAGATCAACGACAGCCGCGGCCACCTGGGCGGCGACGAGGTCTTGCGGTCGATCGGGTCGGTGTTGGCCGGGGCGGTGCGGGAGATGGACCTGGTCTCTCGCTACGGAGGTGAGGAATTCGCCATCATCCTGCCCCGCTGCGATCAGCACGACGCCATACGGGTCGTCGAGCGCATCACCAAGGCGGTCCGCCAGCACCCCGACCTGGTAGCCATCACCCTCAGCTCCGGCGTGGCGACCATCCCGTTCAACGCGCCCGACGGCCTGTCGCTCGTCGCGGCAGCCGACGAGGCCCTCTACGAGTCCAAGCGCACCGGGCGGGACCGCTATTCGGTGTCCGCCCGCCGCCCCGACAGCACCCGATCGTTCGGCAGCCTCGGTGTATAGATAGGTGGGCGCGGTCCCGGCGTGGCACGCTGGACCGGTGTCATCGCTTCTCGAGGACCTGCGCTGGCGCGGCCTGGTCCACCAGCTGACGGATCCTGAACACCTCCCGACCCGCCTCGATGCCGGGCCCATGGTGGCCTACATCGGTTTCGACCCGACCGCTGACAGCCTGCACGTCGGCCACCTCCAGCAGCTGTGCCTCCTGCGCCGGTTTCAGGCGGCCGGCCACCGCGTCATCGCCCTGGTCGGTGGGGGCACCGGCATGATCGGTGATCCGAGCGGCAAGAGCGAAGAGCGCAACCTGCTCTCGACCGATCAGCTCGAGCGCAACCGGGCGGCCATCCGAGACCAGATCGCCCGGTTCCTCGACCCCGAAGCGCCGGGGACGGCTGTCATCGCCGACAACTTCGAATGGCTGTCCACCGCCACCCTCCTCGAGTTCTTGAGGGACGTCGGGAAGTTGTTCAGCGTCAACGAGATGATCCGCAAGGACTCGGTACGGGCCCGGCTGGAGGGCCGGGAGCAGAGCCTGTCGTTCACCGAGTTCAGCTACATGCTGCTGCAGGCCTGGGACTTCGTCGAGCTGTACGACCGCCACGGATGCGAGCTCCAGCTCGGCGGCAGCGACCAGTGGGGCAACATCACCGAAGGGGTCGATCTCATCCGCCGGCTGCGCGCCGCCACCGCGTACGGCCTGACCTCGCCGTTGGTCACCAAGGCCGATGGCACCAAGTTCGGCAAGACCGAGGCGGGCACGGTGTGGCTGGATCGGGACCGGACCTCGCCCTACGCGTTCTACCAATTCTGGTTGCGGACCAACGATCCCGACGTGGCCGCGTACCTCCGCCGGTTCACCATGCTCGACCGAGCCCGCATCGAGGAGCTCGAGGCGGCTTTGGTGGCCCATCCCGAGCGGCGAGAGGCGCCGCGGGCCCTCGCTTTCGAGATGACCGCCCTGGTGCACGGCCGGGTAGAAGCCGAGCGGGCCGAGGCGGCCTCGGCGGTGCTCTTCACCGATCGGATCGACGACCTCGATCCCGACACGCTGGCCAGCGCCCTGGCCGACGCCCCGACGACGCATATCGAACGGGCCCAGCTCGCAGAAGGCCTGCCCCTGACGGACGCCTTGGTGACCTCGGGTCTGGCCTCGTCACGCAACCAGGCCCGGCAGCTGCTGGCCCAGGGATCGGTGTACGTGAACGGGCGCAAGGCGGCACCCGACGCGCTGCTCGGATTCGCCGACCTTCTCCACGGCCGGTGGATCGTGCTGCGGAGGGGCAAGGCCAACCAGCACGTCCTGTCGGTGGGCTAGGAAGCCAGCCCGGTGAGCGCACCGCGCAGGCGGGCCGCCACCTCGCCGGCCTCCTCGGCGTCGCGGTAGCGCCCGCGGGGCCAGAAGAAGCCGCGCAGCCCGTCTTTGAACCGGCGGGGCACCACGTGGAGGTGCACATGGGGCACGCTCTGGCTGACCACGTCGTTCAAGGCGAAGAAGGTTCCGTCGCAGCCGAGCGCGACGCGTTGTGCGCCCGCCACCCGGGCCGCCGCCTCCCAAACGGCCCCGGCCAGATGAGTGGGAAGCACCGCCACCGTCGCGTAGTGACGCCGGGGCACCACCAAGGTGTGCCCGGGGAAAACCGGGCGGGCGTCCAAGAACGCGACCACGTCGGGTTCGTCGAGGACGAAGTCACCCGGGGTCTCGCCGGCGATGATGGCGTCGAAGACGCATTTTTCCACGCCGGCCAGCGTCGCGCGACGATGCTCGCATGGACAACGATCACACCGCGCCCCTGACCTCCCGGCCCCCCGAGACGATCCTCCCGGAGCCGCCGCAGGCGGCCCAGCAGGCGCTCGAGCGGGCTCGCCTGCTCTCGGGCGACGCCCGCCGCCAGGCATTGGTCGAGGTGGTGGCCGATCACCCGACCCTGCTCGACGGATGGGCGGACCTGGCCGAGGTGGGGCGCGACCGGGTGGAGTCCTATGCCTACGCCCGGGTCGGCTACCACCGGGGGTTGGACGCGCTGCGCGGCGCAGGGTGGCGAGGATCGGGTTACGTGAGGTGGTCGCAGCCCGCCAACCGCGGGTTCCTGCGCTCGCTCGATGCCCTGCGGACAGCGGCCGCGCAGATAGGGGAGACCGGCGAAGCCGAGCGCTGCGAGGTGTTCCTCCGCCAACTGGACCCCGAATACCGGGGAGAGAGGCAGTGACGGCGGAAGGCCGTCTGGTCGGGCCCATTCCCGACGGCGAGGATCCTGACGCCTACGACCGGCGCCGGCGGCGGATCCTGTGGACCATGCCGAGCGGGCTGTACGTCCTCGGCAGCCGGGCGGGGGAGCGGCGCAACCTCATGACCCTCAACTGGGCCACCCAAGTCGCCATGGATCCGAAGCTCGTGGCGGTCAGCGTCGAGGTGGCCGCCTTGAGCCACCGCTTGGTGGCCGAGAGCCGAGCGTTCGCCTTGAGCATCATGCGCCGCGAGGACCGAGCCGCCATCCGCAAGTTCGTCAAGCCCCTCGATGATGTTGGTGACCCGGGCCAGCTCGCCGGCTTCTCGGTGTGGGCCGCGACGAGTGGGGCCCCAGTGCTCGACATGGCCGCGGCGTGGTTGGACTGCCAGGTGGACAAAGAGGTCGCCTGTGGCAGCCACACCCTCTTCATCGGCGTGATCGTCGACTGCGGCTGGGGGCCGGCCACCGACCCCGGGTCGGACCAGCTCGAGGTCTTGCGCATGGAGGACACAAGGATGAGCTACGGCGGCTGAGCCGAGCCGGGCCCGCGGTTAGGCTCAGCATCCTGGAGCAGAGTGGCATCCCTCTCATCGCCGAGGAGGCGGCCTTCAAGGATCTCGTCGAACGGGCGAGGCGTGCTGATCGTTATGCCCTCGATACGGAATTCCACCGGGAGCGGACGTACTGGCCGTCGCTGGCGCTGTTGCAGATCGCCTGGTCCGACCACCCGCGAGAGCATCCCCAGGTCGCGTTGATCGACCCCCTGGCCGTCGACATGGCGCCATTGGCCGAGGTGCTGGCCGGCCCGGGCGTCATGGTGGCCCATGCCGCCGAGCAAGATCTCGAGATACTGGAGCGGATCTGCGGGATGGGCCCCAGCCGGCTCTTCGACACCCAGATCGCGGCGGGCTTCGCGGGTCACGGCTCTTCCAGCCTGAGCGCGCTGACCCAGGCGTTCCTCGGTCAGGAGATGGCGAAGGGCGACCGGTTGACCGATTGGCGGGTGCGGCCCCTGACCGATTCCCAGATGGCCTACGCGGCGGCCGACGTCGAGCATCTCCTCCAGCTGGCCGATGCCATCGCGGCCGACCTCGATCGATCCGATCGCACCGCCTGGGCCGAGGAGGAGTGCGAGTACGTCCGGCTTCGGTCCCATGGCCCGGGTGACCCGCTCAAAGCGTGGTGGAAGCTGCGCGATGCCCGGTCCCTGAAAGGAGCGTCGCGGGGGGTCGCCCAGGAAGTGGCGGCGTGGAGGGAGCGCCGGGCCCAAGCCGTCGACCAACCGGTCCGTTCCGTGCTCCCCGACCTCGCCGTACAAGCGATCTCGCACCGCCCGCCGGCCGATCCTGCCGCCCTGACTCGCATCCGCGGCCTCGAAGGTCGCCACATGCGCCCCGCGGTGGTGGAGGAGGTCCTCGCCGCCGTCGAGCGGGGCCGTGTTCTCCCCTCGAGCGAGCTCTGCCTGCCGCCCGCCGAGGACGTGCCGCGCGAGCTAAGAGCGCCCGTCGCTCTGGTCATGGCGTGGATCGCCCAGCTGGCCCGGGACTCGCGGATCGACACGTCACTGCTGGCCACGCGCGGCGACGTGGCGACCTATCTTCGGGGGGAACCGGACTCCCGCCTCTCAGGCGGGTGGCGCTCCGCCCTCGTTGCCGAGCCGGTCCAGGCGCTCGTCGATGGCCGCGCCGCCCTGACCTTCGACTCGGGTGGGTCGCTCGTCTTGGAGGAGAGGTCCCGCCGGCCCTACGCCGGTCCTTGATCGGTGGGGGTCTTGAACCGGAGGTCCACCCTCAAGGTCAAGATGCCGTCTTCGACGCTTCCGGTTGCATCCCCGATGATGGCGTAGTCCTGGAAGTCGATGCGGGCCTGGTCGATGAAGCGCTTGCGTTCGGGACCCTCCAACGGCGGTATGCCGCGCTGGCGCACGGCCTTGGCCCGGGCCCGAAACCGGCTTGTCATCGCGTCGATGTCCAACTCTTCCACGGAACCTCACCTTAGAAGCTGTCGCGAAACCCGCGGCTCGCGATGCCTGCCTTGACGAACCTACGGCGATACACTGGCCGCCCGGCCAGTTATCTGGCCTTTCTCGACCAACGGGAGCTTTAGGGTGAAAAAGGGACGGCATCGGCGCTTCGAAGAAGCGCGTGCTCTGAAGCGATTTGAGGCTGAGGATGTCGTGGAGCCGTGTGCCGAGTGCGGTGCCGAACCGGGAGCCGACCACGCCAGCTGGTGCCTGGCCATGGAAGACCTCGACGACGACGAGCTCTCAGACTCCGAGGCTCACCGCCTCTGACGTAGCACCGGGTGGGGTAGGGGAACGGCGCTTCCCTTTGTCCGAACCTCGAGATAGGCCACCAGGCGGTCGTAGACCGCGTCTCCGACGAGTGCCCGCAGCTCCGATTCCATGGTCTGGTACACGGCGCGTCGGGAGCCGAAGGCCTCGGGGGCCTCGGTGCACCACCAGTGGAACTCCTCCCCGCCCCCGCCCCAATGCCGGCGATCCCACTGGCCGACCGTCGAGGTGACCCGGCCGGTGGACTCGTCGGTGCTGTCTTCGCGGCGCAGGGGGAGCTGCCAGCACACGTCCGGCTTCATCTCGAGGGGTGGGTTTCCTCGGCGCAGTGCGGCCTGGTGCAGCGCGCACCCGGCGCCCGCCGCGAAGCCCGGTCGGTTCAAGAAGATGCAGGCGTCTTCGACCATCCTGGTGACCAAGGTGCCGTCGGGCTCGGTCGTGACCACGCCGCCCTTGCGGCCGATCGCCGCGAACTGCCACTCATCCGCGGTGAGGGTTCGAGCCGCCTTCCTGACCCGGGCCGCGTCGGCCCGGTCGGTGAAATGCGCCCCGTATGAGCAGCACCCCTGCTCGAGCTGCGGCGCCGGCCCGGTCAGCACTCCCTGACAGCCCCGCCCGAATATGCACTCCCAGCCTGAGGTCAGGAACGTGACATCGAATGCCCACGTCCGCAGCTCCGCCGGGTCGTCGAAGGTAAGCCACTCGTGGGCCTCAGGAGGTGTGTCCCGGTAGCTCTTCACGGCGGCCTTGACTACCGCCGCCTTGACGGCCGCGGCTTTCTTGGCCGGACGGCTCTTCGCTTTGGGTGCCATGGCTCAGCCTCCCCGTCCCAGCTCGATCAAAAGCTCACCCGCGGCCAGCAGCCCTTTCCAGAATTGATCCATGACCATCCGCTCGTTGGGGGCGTGGATGCGGTCGCCGGGAAGCCCGACGCCGAGAAAGAGCACCGGGGCCCCCAGCACCCGACCCAACGCCTCTTCCGGCCCGCTGCCGCCTTCCCGGGTGAACAGCGGGGCCTGGCCCCACACCGTCTCGATGGCCCGACACAGGGCAGCCATCGACGGATGCTCGACCGGAGTCAAGGCCGGTGCGACGGCGCCTTCGCGCGTCACGGTCACCTCGACACCTGCGGGCAGCCGGTCGGCCAACCACGCCTTGAAGGCCGGCTCCACGTCGCTCGGCTGCTGGTCGGGCACGAGCCGGAACGCCACCTTGAACCCAGCTGTGGCCGGAACGATGGTCTTGATTCCAGGCCCCCCATAGCCGCTGTGCAGCCCCACCACCTCGGCGGTCGGGCGCACGCCTATGCGCTCCAGCGGGGTGTAGCCCTCCTCGCCTTCCAGGTACGCGACGGCGCCGGCTGCGGCCCGGAAGGCGATCTCGTCGAATGGTTGAGCGTGCATCGATGCCTGCTCGCGCGAAGACAGGGCCCTGACCCGATCGTAGAAGCCGGGCAGGGTCACTCGTCCCTGCTCGTCGTGCAAGGCGGCGACCAGCCGAGCGGCTACGGCCGCCGCGTTGGGCACGGTCCCGCCCCACATGCCGCTGTGGAGGTCGATCGACGCGGTGCGGATGGCCACATCGAAGGCGACCAAGCCCCGCATGCCGACCGTCGTGGAGGGAACCTCCGGGCTGATCATCCCGGTGTCGGACACCACGACGACGTCGCACCGTAGCCGCTCGGCTTCGCTATCGAGCAACGCCTCGAAGTTCGGGCTGCCCACCTCCTCCTCGCCTTCGACGAGGATCTTCAGGTTGACCGGCAACGTGTTGTCTCTGGCGAGCAGACCGCGCGCCGCCTCTATCTGGTAGAGGGTCTGGCCCTTGTCGTCGATGGAACCGCGGGCCCGGCACTCTCCGTCCACCACGACCGGCTCGAACGGCGGGCTGGCCCATTCGCCCAACGGGTCGACCGGTTGGACGTCGTGGTGGCCGTACACCAAAACGGTCGGTTTTCCCGGCCCGGCCCCCAACCACTCTCCGTAGACGGCCGGCCCGCCCCCGGTCTCGATGATCTCGACTGCCTCCATACCCGCCTGGCGCATCAGCCCGGCGCAGAACTCGGCCGATGCTCGCAGGTCGCCGGCGTGGCCGGGATCGGCTGATATCGACGGGATGCGAAGCCAGTCGAACAAGGTGTCGGTTATGCGGCCCCGCTCTGCGGTCAGGTAGGGCTGCAGAACGGCTTCGGGCACCTCAGCACCGTAGTGCACTGCCTGGCCGGGCAGCCCGGCCCGCCGGTAGATTCGCCCGGTCATGCGGCGCGCTACGGCCTGGACGAGGATCGGCGCCGCGGCGTGTGGTTTGTTCGTCCTGGCGGCGTGCTCCGGCGGCGCTTCGACCCCCGGCCGTTCCGCTCCTAGTCACTCGCCAGGGCCCGCTCCGAGCGGCTCGGCAGGGCCCACGTCTGAGGGCACCGCCCCCCACTGGGTGCCCTGTAAAGGGTCGGCTGGTCCGGCTGGCTACCAGTGCGCCTCCATCGCGGTACCCCGCGATCCCACCGACGCGTCGAAGGGCCAGATCTCGATGGCCCTCGACCGCCGCCGGGCGTCGGGCGCCAAGATCGGGTCGCTCCTCGTCAACCCGGGTGGCCCCGGTGCGTCGGGCGTCGACTTCCTGCCCACCATCGTGGGGATGATCCCCTCGTCGCTGCTCGCCCGGTTCGACCTGATCGGCTTCGACCCGCCCGGAGTCGGTCGCACTGCGCCCATCTCGTGCCTCGACCCGGCGGGCATGGCCCGGTACTTCCACGCCGACCCGGCCCCGGTCACCCCGGCCGGGCTGAGCTCACTGGTCGGCGAGTTCAAGGAGTTGGCCGCCGGCTGCGAGCGGCACAGCGCCCAGGAGCTGCCCTATACCAGCACGGT
>JAFAWZ010000124.1 GCA_019241495.1 Acidimicrobiales bacterium
ACATCCGCCCCCATATCCAAGGGGCGCTGCAGCAATGGGGAGGCGAAGGTGTTATCCACCACCGCGTCCATGCCGAGAGCGTGGGCGCCAGAGATGAGGGCTGGTAGGTCAGCGATGTCGAGCAACGGGTTGGTCGGGGATTCCAGCCACAGCAGGCCGCGACATCCCAAATCGGCAGATCCCAGAGCAACGGGCGAGCCTCGGGCCGGTCCGTCGCACAGCTCCCCGCAGGCCCGCAACGTGGCTTCCACGTCGGTCACGTCGGCCACCCTGAACCGCAATCGCCCCCGACCGGCCAGGTCGCTCAACAGACGGCGGGTGCCGCTGTATGCATCACCGGCGACGACCACCCGTCCCGGCATGGGAAGGCTCTCCACCACCGCCGATATGGCGGCCAGGCCCGAGGCGAACGCCAGGGCGCGGCCGCCCTCCAGGCCTCCGATGGCCTCTTCGAGGGCATCCCAGGTGGGATTGCCGTCCCGCCCGTAGACGAGGTCGCCTCCTTGATGGAAGGTCGAGCTCAGAACGACTGGAGCGTTCACCGGGCCCCCGGGTGTGCGGGCCGGCCGGCCGAGATGCACCACTTCGGTCGCAGCCCGGTAGCTGTCCCCGGGCCAGGGGGAATCGGGCTGAGACCGATTCAAAAGGCCGCCTCGAGCACGCTGACGTGGTCACCTCGGACCGAGGCCACGTCGAAGCGCAGCTCGTGGGCGCGTGGCCGGGCCGCGCTGCGAAGCCACTCGGCCGCCAGGCGGCGCAGTCGGAGTTGCTTCGCTCTCGTCACGGCCTCGAAGGGCTCTCCGAACCGGATCCCGGAGCGGGTCTTGACCTCACAGAAGACCAGGATGCCGGCCTGCTCGGCGATGAGGTCGATCTCCCCTTGCCGGCTACGCCAATTGCGCGCCACGATCCGGTAGCCCCGGTCCTCGTACCAGGCCGCCGCCCGCTCTTCCCCCACCGTGGCAAGCACCCGGCGCGGATCGGGCCCGGCCGGGGCCGGGCCGGCCGTCAGTAGGACTCCTTCTCCGGGAGCTCTTCGATGTTGACGTCCTTGAAGGTGACTACCCGGACCGAGGACACGAATCGGGCCGGCCGGTACATGTCCCAGACCCAGGCATCGCCGAGGCGGATCTCGAAGAAGGTCCGGTCCCCGTCGCCCTTGGCGTCCATCTGCACTTCGTTGGCCAGGTAGAACCGGCGCTCGGTCTCGACCACGAACTTGAACATGGCCAGAACGGCCCGGTACTCCTGGTACAGCTGGAGCTCGATCTCGGTTTCGTACCGTTCCAGATCCTCGGCGCTCATCGGGGCACGGTCTCGGTCACACCCCCATCGTAGGCCCCCCGCCAGGGCACAGGGGCGACGCGGGCGAGTTCGAACGACGCCCCGGCTGCTCCTACCGACACCGCACCCACCTGCGGTCTACTAGCCATCAAAGTAGATGATAACCACTGAGATCAGCGGGCGGCGCGCTTCTCCTTGATCTTGGCCGCCTTCCCGGTGCGGTCACGGAGGTAGTACAGCTTGGCCCGGCGCACATCGCCCCGGGTGACCACCTCGATCCGGGCGATGACCGGCGAGTGAACCGGGAAGGTCCTCTCCACCCCCACCCCGAAGCTCAGCTTCCGCACCGTGAAGGTCTCCCGGACCCCGGATCCTTGGCGCCGGATCACGGCTCCCTGGAAGACTTGAACCCGCTCGCGGTTGCCTTCCACCACCCGCACGTGCACCTTCAATGTGTCCCCCGGAGCGAACTCGGGCACGTCGTCGCGCAGGCTGTCACGGTCTACGAGATCGGTGGGATTCATGGGAGCTCCTGCGAATCGAGGCAAGTCGGCGACGTTGGGCGGGCGGTCGGCTACCCGGTCGGGACCTTCCACCGGCCCGGCGCCGACGGCGAACATCTCAGGATAGTGCGTCCGGACCGAGCTCGGCCAGGAGCCTCTCCTCCGCGTCGGTAAGCCCGCCCCGGGCCGCGATCAGGTCCGGGCGGCGGGCGAGGGTCCGGGCCAGCGCCTGGGCCCGTCGCCACTTTTCGATCCGCCCATGGTCGCCGCTGCGCAGCACCTCCGGCACTTCCCACCCCCGGAAAACGGCCGGCCTCGTGAACTGCGGGTACTCCAGCAAGCCGGCCGCGAAGCTCTCATCCGTTGCCGAGTCCTCGTTGCCCATGACCCCGGGGACCAAACGAGCAACGGCCTCGACCACCGCTACGGCAGCGACCTCTCCGCCGGCCAGCACGAAGTCGCCTATCGACAGCTCCCCGTCCACCAGGTGGTCGGCCACCCGCTCGTCCACGCCCTCGTAACGGCCGCACAAGAGAGAGAAGCCACCGCTCCTCGCCAACTCCCCCGCCGCGTGCTGGTCGAACCGCCGGCCACCGGGACCGAGGAGCAGAAGGGGACGGGGGGGCCGGGCCGCTTCGACGGCGGCAAAGATGGGTTCGGGACGCAGGACCATCCCCGCCCCCCCACCGAACGGGCTGTCGTCCACCGAGCGATGGGGGTCGGTGGTCCCGGCCCGCAGGTCGTGCACCCGGATGTCCAACCGCTCGTTGCGCACCGCCTTGCCGATCAGGCTCGCCTGCGTCCAGCTCGACACCAGATCCGGAAAAATGGTGAATACGTCGATGCGCAAGCCCGAGGTGCCGTTCACCGGTCCGCCCCATTGGTTCGCTCCGCAACGTCGCTCACCGGTCCACCGTTCGAACCACGCCGGACCGGCCTGTAACCTTGGTTCGCTCCACAAGGTCGCTCACCGGTCCACCATTCGAAGCACGCCCGACCGGCCTGTAACATTGGTTCGCTCCACAAGGTCGCTCACCGTTTCATGCCTCGAGCAGGCCCGGCGGTCCACTGACGGTCAATCGCCCGTCGTCGTCGCGGCTGACGAAGGTGAGCGGCAGGACCCGGCCATCGGCGAGGACAAGGAGATCGCTGGTCGGGTTCGCTTCGACTGCCTCTACCTGCCCGAGGGCACGACCGGAATCATCGAAGACCTCGGCCCCGACGAGCTCGTGCACCCACATGGCCCCCGCCACCTCCAAAGGTTCGGCGGTGAGGACCACGCCGCGAAGCTCCTCGGCGGCCGGGCGGCTCTCGACGCCATCGAAGGCAACCAGCCATCGGGACCATCCGGTAACCGTCCCGGCCGGCGACGCCTGCCGTACAGTCAGCTCCCGGCCGGCACCGACCAGTCGGGCGCCGGGCTGGGTTCGTTCGGGCCGGTTCGTCCACAGCTCGACGACCACCTGACCCTTCAGACCGTGGGGCTTCACCACCCGCCCCACCTCGAGCATCAGTCGACGATGTCGACGAACACGTCCACGCCGTCTCGAGCCCCCGCGGCGCGCACCACGCTACGGATGGACTGCGCCACCCGACCTCTCCGCCCGATGACCTTGCCCATGTCATCCGGGGCGACGTGGAGGGACAACTTGATGCCGTTGCGGGCCTCGCTGGTCTCTACGCGGACCGCGTCCGGGTTGTCCACCAGCCTGGTGGCCAGGAGTTGCAGCACCGTTCGGGCCCGGCCCCCCTCGGGGTGACCGGCGTCCTCCCACTCGTCGCCTTCCACCTCGTCGAGGGCACCGCCGTCGCTCGGCGTCATGGCGAGGTGCCCGCGGAGGCGGACTTGAACTGGTCCATGGCACCCGACTGGGTGAGCAGGCGAGCCACCGTCTCGGTTGGCTGGGCACCGTCGTTCAGCCAGCGCACGGCCTTGTCGTTGTCGATCAACACCCGGCTCGGTTCCGCCCGGGGCTCGTAGGTGCCAAGGATCTCGATGAAGCGGCCGTCGCGGGGAGACCGGCTGTCGGCCGCCACCACCCGGTACACCGGCTGCTTCTTTTTCCCCATCCGCATCAAGCGGAGTTTCACGGCCATTTTCCTGGTTGCTCTCTTCTCGGAAGGCGCCTCAGCGCCGCTTCTTCTTCTTGTTGTTGACCCGCTTGGCTCCAGAGGTAGCCCGTCGGGCGGCCCGTCCAGCCAAGCCGGGCATGGACGCCATCTGGCGCATCATGCCCTGCATTTGCTTGAAGCGGTCTAGAAGGTTATTGACCTCAGTGGTGGTAGTGCCACTACCCCTCGCGATGCGCAGGCGGCGGGACCCGTTGATTATCGACGGGTTCCGGCGCTCGCCGGGGGTCATGGACCGGATGATCGCCTCGATCGGGCCCATCATCCCGTCGTCGATCTCGGTGTTCCGCACCTCCTTGGGGAGGCCTGGGATCATGCCGACCAGGCCGGAGAGAGGGCCCATCTTCTTGACCTGCTGCATCTGCTCGAGGAAGTCCTCGAGGGTGAACTGGCCTTGCTGCAGGCGGGCCATCGTCTCTTCCGCCTGCTGGCGATCGAGCGTCTCCTCCGCCTTCTCGATTAGCGTCAGCACGTCACCCATGCCGAGGATCCGGTCCGCCATCCGGTCGGGGTGGAACTGTTCGAAGTCCCCGAGCTTCTCCCCCGTTGAGCTGAAGACGATGGGCCGGCCGACCACCTCCTTGACCGACAGGGCGGCGCCGCCTCGGGCGTCCCCGTCCACCTTGGTGAGGATGACGCCGTCGAGCTCCAGGGTGTGGTGGAACGCCTCGGCGGTAGCCACGGCGTCCTGGCCGATCATGGCGTCGATGACCAAGAACGTGTAGTGCGGGCTGGTCGCCTCTGAGATCCGCCGTACCTCGTCCATGAGCTCGTCGTCGATGGCGAGCCGACCGGCGGTGTCCACGATCAACACGTCCCGCCCGAGCCGGATGGCCTCCTCGAGGCCCTTCTTGGCCACCGTGACGGGGTCCGACGGCTCGCTGAAGACGGGCACGCCGACCTGGCTGCCGAGAACCTGCAACTGTTCCACGGCCGCCGGGCGCTGGAGGTCAGCGCCGACGAGCAGCGGGTTGCGGCCCTGGTTCTTCTTGTACCACGACGCCAGTTTCCCGGCCGCGGTCGTCTTGCCCGAGCCCTGGAGACCGGCCAGCAGGATGACGGTGGGCGGCCGGGACGCGTAGGTGAGCTTGAGGGTCTCGCCCCCGAGGATGCGCTTCAGCTCCTCGTGGACGACCTTCACGACCTGCTGGCTCGGCGTCAGGCTCTGCGACAGATCGATCCCGACCAGCTCGGCTCGTACCCGCGACACGAAGTCGCGCACGACCCGTAGGTGGACGTCCGCCTGCAACAGGGCCAGGCGGATCTCCCGGAGCGCCTCGTCGACGTCGGCCTCGCTCAGGCGTCCCCGGCCCCGGAGGCGGGAGAAGACAGCGTCGAAGCGGTCGCTCAGGGACTCGAACATGAGACCTACCAGCGTAATGGACGGGTGCCTGCCTACCTGATCGGTGGATCAGGCGGGATCGGCGGTGTGATCGGTCGAGATGAGGGCCTCGACGAACTCGGCCGGATCGAAGTCGACGAGGTCGGCCGGGCCTTCGCCGAGGCCCACGAGCTTGATCGGGATGTCGAGCTCCGAGCGGATGGCTATCACGATGCCGCCCTTGGCCGTTCCGTCCAGCTTGGTGAGCACCACCCCGGTCACGCCGACCGCGTCGGCGAACTGCCGGGCCTGGATCAAGCCGTTCTGGCCCGTCGTGGCGTCGATGACGAGCAGCACCTCCGTGACGACACCCGGCGGCCGCTCCGCAACCCGGCGCACCTTCTTCAGCTCCTCCATCAGGTTGGTCTTGGTGTGCAGCCGCCCCGCCGTGTCGGCCAGGACCAGGTCGGCTCCCCGGGCGGCGGCGTGCTGTACCGCGTCGAACACCACCGCACCGGGGTCGCCCCCCTCCTTGCCTCGGATGACGGTCGCCCCCACGCGGCCCGCCCACAGCTCCAGCTGGTCGGCGGCCGCGGCCCGGAAGGTGTCTCCGGCCGCCATGACGACCTTGTGACCGGCCCCGACATGGCGCATCCCGAGCTTGCCGATGGTCGTGGTCTTGCCGACACCATTCACCCCCACGAACAGCCAGACCGT
>JAFAWZ010000209.1 GCA_019241495.1 Acidimicrobiales bacterium
CCGTCATGGCGCACAGGGTAACGCCGACGCAGGGGAGCCCTGCTACGCTGATCGGGCCTTCTGGGGGCGTAGCTCAGTTGGTAGAGCGCTTGCATGGCATGCAAGAGGTTCGTGGGTTCGATTCCCATCGCCTCCACTCTCCTGACCAGGACTCTTCCCCTCACGAGAGCGACGGAGGAGAGTCTGAATTCGAACCCGCGTGCGCGATCAGTGCGCGAAGGTCTCCGCCCGCTAATTCGGCTTTGAGGTAACGTCGAATAGTCAGGGTCGACTCACTTCGCCCGAAGCCACGCGTAAACGATCTCACTTCGGGACCAGACGAACGATGATCCCCGAGCCGGCATCCGCGGGCGGTAGTGCCCCCGGTCAGCGCGTCTCGCTACCCACGATCGTCAGGGAGTGGACCCGGATCGGCTGCATCGGCTTCGGAGGGCCGCCCACCCACATCGCTCTGCTGCGCCGCCGCTGTGTCGAGGAGCGGGGCTGGATCGAGGCGGCCGAGTTCGAGGACGGGGTAGCGGCCACCAACCTGCTGCCTGGTCCGGCATCGACCCAGCTGGCCATCTTCCTGGCCTGGCGGCTGCGGGGCCCCGTCGGCGCACTAGCGGGCGGGGCCTGTTTCATCCTGCCTGGCCTGATCGTGATCTTGGGGCTCTCCGCACTGTTCCTGGCCAACCACCCGGCCGATTGGGTCCTAGGAGCCGCGGCCGGAGCGGGGGCAGCCGTCCCGGCGGTGGCGCTCAACGCGGCGTGGATGCTGGTCCGACCGAGCTGGGTGAGGATGGGCTCGAAGCGAGCGGAGCACACCAGATGGCTGGCCTACGCCCTGGCCGGCGGGGTCGCGGCTGCGACCATCGGCTCCCTCCTCGTCGTCGTCCTGGCCGCCTGCGGAGCCGTCGAGATCTCCGTCCGCCGTCCCCACCGACCCCGGCGGCAGCCTGACAACGGGACGGCCCGGGCGTTCATCCCTACCGCCGCCGGCCCGGTTGCCGCCGTTGGGGGGCTGGGCGGGCTGGCATGGGTGGCCTTCAAGATCGGCGCCCTCTCGTACGGCGGTGGGTTCGTCATCATCCCGCTCATGCAGCACGATGCCGTCACCACCTACCACTGGATGACCAACACCCAGTTCCTCAATGCCGTCGCCCTTGGCCAGGTCACGCCCGGCCCCGTCGTGCAGACGGTCTCAGTCGTCGGCTACGCGGCGGGTGGCGTCGGAGGTGGGCTACTCGCAGCCGCCGTCGCCTTCAGCCCGTCATTTTGCTTCGTCATCTTCGGCGGCCCCCACTTCGACCAGCTCCGCACCAACCAGTCGGTCCAAGCCTTTCTCACTGGCGCCGGGCCGGCCGTCATCGGCGCAATCGCCGGCTCCGCCATCCCCCTCGCTCTCGCCCTTGCTCACCTCTGGCAGCTACCGATCCTCGGCCTGGCCGCCGTCTGGCTGCTCGGTCTGCGCCGCGGTGTAGTCATCGCCATCGTCGGTGCCGGTCTCCTCGGTGTGATCGCCGCGCTGGCTGGCGCACCCCTCAACCACTGATCGCTTCTCGTCCACCCGGGGTCTCTGCCAGTCGCCCCATCCGAACCATCGGTAACAGCCTGATGAACATTGCGGGACAGTTGCTCGGTTCTCCAGGAGTGGGGATGCGACTACCGAAGAGAGCGGGAAGAATCGCAGCGTAAAGCTGGGTGCGGCCAACGCCGCGGACACGGAGGACGGCGTCGAAAGCAATGTCTGGTCGGATGTTCACTCGACGGCAGTTCCTCGCCGCGGCTGGCGCTACGGCCGGGGCAGTAGCCGTCCCCGGGGCCCTCATCGATCGGGCTGTGTCCGTGGCGGCCGCTGGCTCGTCGCTCAGGGATGTCAGGCACATAGTGATGCTCATGCAGGAGAACCGCTCGTTCGATCATTACTTCGGAACGATGAGCGGGGTGCGTGGCTTCGCCGACAGCAGCCGTTACCGGTCTTATGCCGGTGGACCACGAACCGATCCGGGCACTGTCTTCAGCCAGTCGTCGGTTTACCAGGGACAGGCGCTGCTTACTATCGGGAGCGACGAGTACCTCCGCCCGTTCGAGCTGGTGAACAACCCACCAACGGCCGACGGCCAGACGCTCGACGACATCACCCACGACTGGGGTCCGCAGCATCTGGCATGGAACAACGGGGCCATGGACCAGTTCGTCGTACAGCACCTTCTGAGAGACGGGACCGCCCCGTTGCGGTTCACCAGTGGACCGGCCGGTCTGCCCTTGCCCGGTCCGTCCAGCGCCCCCATCGGAATAACGACCATGGGCTACTACCGTCCCGGCGACTCGCTCGAGTTCTACCGGGCGGTCGCGTCGACGTTCACGATCTGCGACCGTTACCACTGTTCGGTGCTCAGGCCGACAGACCCGAACCGACTGATGTGGATGTCGGGCAGTCTGGGCGCCCACTCGGGGGATGTGGGAGGACCGGTGTTGGAGACCTACGTCTCCAACCGAGAGAAGATGTACGGGACGCTCGACTGGCCCACCGTCCCGGAGCTTCTCACTGAGCACAGCGTCAGTTGGAAGGTCTACCAGGACCCCACCTCCAACGTGTTGTTCAACGTCCTGCCGTACTTCAAGAGCTTCACGTCGCCTTCCAGTCCGGCACAGATCCACAACGCCGCTCTCGGCCTCACCCCTGTATTTCCCGCCGAGTTCGTGGCCGACGTCCTGGCCGACACGCTCCCCCAGGTGTCATGGATCCTGCCACCGGCCGCCAGCTGCGAGCATCCCGCCACCCCACCTGAATACGGCGAGTACCTCGTCTCCCAGATACTTCAGACGCTCATCACCAACCCAGAGGTTTGGGCCTCCACAGTCCTCCTGGTCCTCTACGACGAGAATGGTGGGTTCTTCGACCACGTCGCCCCAGTCACTCCCGGACCGACGGTCGTTGCCACCTCCGACCTGCCCCCCGCCTCCTACCCGGGGGGCAATCTCGACGGGGAGTACGTCCTGGTTGCCAACCCAACCAACTCGGCCGGCGGACCGCCCGCCGACTGGGCCAACGTCCTCGGACCTGTCGGCCTCGGCTTTCGAGTGCCGGCCCTGGTCATCTCGCCCTTCAGCGTCGGAGGATGGGTGTGCAGCGACACCTTCGACCACATCTCCACTCACAAGCTCATCGAGAGCGTCTTCCTTACCCCGGGAGCGCTGGTGAGCACCGGGGGGCTCCATACTTCGAGCTGGCGGTACGACATGGTCGGCGACCTGACCAGCGCCCTCCCGGCCTTGACGTCACCTGTGGCCACCATACCGGCGCTGCCTGCCACCTCGATGGGCGACCCCACGGTTGTCGAACAAAACGTGCTTCTCGGCTTTGCCGGCACCGCCGACTACGGCCCCGCCTACCCGGTACCAACGGCTAACGGGCCGGTCCCTGCCCAGGACGACCCTGGCCCGACCAAGGTGGCGCCGGCCCCCGCCGTTGCCTCCAGCCAAAGCTAGGTCTGCGGCACGGCTTGGCCTCCTCGACGCTTCTCGATCAATTGGATGGTCTAGCTAGGCCTCCAGGTCGATGGGCGTCCGTCGGCTCAGTACATCTACGAGCTCAACGTCAAACCTGACGGTTGCTACGTCGCGGACGGGCCTCATCGGTGGCCGCACCCTCACCACTCCGAGCGGCCAGGCCAGGGTCAACCCGCTGCTCGCGTTCGACGGCTGCTTCGATACCTGACCACCAATGAGCAGCCGGCCGACGCGAAGAGGCCCGGGCCTTCCGCCCGGGCCTCTTCGCTGGTAAGTCGGCGCTAGAACGCGGCCCGCCGGCGCCGGCGCCGGCTCCAGGCGAACGCCCCAGCACCGAGTGCCACTGCGCTGACCGGCAGCGCAACCGTCCACGGGCTCTCCGGCAGGAGCGGGGTCGGGCTGCTCGTGACTGCGCCGGTGTGGACGTCGAGGTAGTACGGGCTGCACCCGGCGGTGTCGGTCGCCCCTGGAGTGAAGTCGAACAGGTTCGACAGGGGGCCCTCCGCGTTGTACGCCGAGGTCGAAGCCGCCCCATTGTAGGCGAGGGTGGCGAAAGAACCGGTGATGGAGGCCAGGTTCCAGTTGCCCTCGATGAACTTCGTGACCGAGGACTGGTCACTCACCGCGTGGTCCACATAGTTGGAGCGGGCGTAACACGAGATAGCCATTAGTGGCAGGCGAGGACCGAGACCGCAGCGGCCCTGTTGACCGGCGAGTGCGGAGCTGGCCGATTGACCGTCGCTGGCGTTGTAGCAGATCTTCGAGGCGCCACCGGCCGGATAAGGCGGGCCGGCCACGGTGCTGAGCAGGTTGTCGGCCGTCGAGCCCGACGGGTTCAGCGGCTCGAGCGTCCCGTTGGTGGCCGCCGAGGCATAGGCGTGGTCGTACCAGCCGTCGGAGTCGTCGTAAGAGATCACGACCGCGGTGCTCGACCAGTCCGGGGTCTGCATGAGGGCGTTTATCTCCCGTGTGATGAGGTTCTGCTCATCGATCGGGTCGGAGTATTGAGCGTGGCCGTCCTCGAAGCCCGATGCCTTGAGGAAGCTGACGGCCGGGATGTGGTACTTGCCGTCGGCAGACGACGGGTCGCTTTGTCCGTGGGCCGCGGCGGACACGAGCGAGTCGAAGTCGCTCATGTCGTACTGGTGGTTGGCGGTATCCCACTGGGGTGAGCCGGTCAGGTAGGTACCGCCGGAATAGCTCTGGGTGTCGGTGCCGATGGCCGCCAGGCTGGCCGGGGCGACGTGGTGGGGATTGGCCGTGCTGGCGTAGTACTCGAACGGCTCATGGTGGGCGATGTAGTCGCCCTTGGAGCCCCACTGACCGGTGCCTGTGTTGGGCGCGGGCAGGTCGGCGCCGATGTGGTGCCAATTGTTGCAGATGCCCTGGTTCAGGCCCGACGTGCCACCGCCCAGGGCGGTGGCCTTCGGGGTCTGCACTGTGTACTTGCCGCTGAACTCGTCGGGCACGAAGACGTTGGTTCCGTGGGGCGAGGGCTGGGCGGCTTCTGCCGTGGCGTAGGGGGTGGAGGGGCGGAACCCGCCCTGGAACCAGCCCCAGCTGACCCCGGCCTGGGTGAGTTGGTCGCCGACGTTGGTGCCGGTGAGGGCGACGGCGTCGCGGGTGGAGCAATCGTCGTAGTAGGGCTGGGCGTCACTGGTGAGCGAATAGCCGCTCGCCAGCGTGGTCCCCGCCGCCGTAAGGTCGGCGTTGGGCGACGAATTGGATGAAAACGACACTGATCCGGCCATATGCGAGCAGCCGGCCGTCGAGTTGAGAGTCGTGCAGCCGGTCGTGTCGACACCTCCCGTGTCGCCCGAGACCAGGTTGATGGCACCCGGGGCAGACGGGCCGAACGTGGTTCCGTACGAGTTGTCGCTCATGGCGAACTGCTGGGCGTAGTTCCAAAGGCCGGTGACGGTGTTGCCGTCGTAGTAGTTCATCACCTCGCCCTTGCTGCAGGCGCTGCCGGTCACCTCATTGGTGGCGGCTGAGCCGACCGACGAGACGAACTTGTCCATGGCGCCACCGTCGAAGGCGGTCTGCTCGTCGGTGTAGTTGTGGTCCTGATCGCACGTGAGCACGCTCTGCAGCCCCGAACCGGCGGCCGATGTGTTGGCATAGCGGGCCGGGTTGGTGCCGTTCGGGTTGCCCGCGAGGAGATTGGTCTCGGCCGGGTTGTTGTTATCCGTCGGGTTGAGCCCAGACACTGCCGGAGTCC
>JAFAWZ010000313.1 GCA_019241495.1 Acidimicrobiales bacterium
CACATCGGCCACGTTGAGAGCCAGCTGCACTCGGGACATCACAACCTCCTGATAGCATCGACCATCGTCGATACGTTCATAGTGTCCGATGCAACGATGGTTGTCAATGGGAGGAGGGTCCGTGACCGAGAAACAGTCGATGCTGGCGGTCATCGAGGAGGGCGAGTGCTGTCCGTCCGTGTTGGCCACCCCTCTCGCCGCTGGTGACGCCATTGAACTCGCCAAGGGTTTCCACGCCCTCGGGGACCCGATCCGTCTCCGAGTCCTCTCGATGCTGGCCGCCGCCCCCACCGGCGAGATCTGCGTCTGCGAGTTCATTGGTCCGCTGGGCAAAACCCAGGGCACCATAAGCCACCACCTGAAAATTCTCGGCGGAGCCGGTCTGGTGCACGGCGACCGGCGCGGTAAATGGGTTTGGTATTCGCTCGACCGGGAACGTCTCGCCGCGCTCAACGCAGCCATCGAGGCCTGACCGAGACAGAGTCCAGCGCTCGTTTCAAGTCAGGCGTACCGCCGTACACCCCCGGCTCGCCTGGATGGCTGGTCGTCGTCGTCGTGGGTGGGTTGGTGAATAGTGGAGGTGGCGGGAATCGAACCCGCGTCCTTCGATGCCTCATCGGGCCTTCTCCGAGCGCATCCGGTGATCGAATCTCGGGCCCTCCGCTCGCCACCGGCACCGGCGGAGGGCCCCAGTCAACTTAGGTGTCCCTGGCGGCCCGTTGACCAAACCGCAAGGTGAGCCCTACTGAATGACGCCCGTACCCGACCCGTAGAGCAGGGGCCGGACGGACGGGCTACTTCTTAAGCAGCCAGTGCGAGCTGAGGCTCGGCGTTTGTTTATTGGTTCCGGCTCTTTAGCGTGGTTCCGGAGACCACGGCTCGCTTCTCCCGAATCAACGACCGAAGTCGAAGCCAGTCACCCCCTTGTCAAGGTTCAACGACGGCCATTGTACCGCCCCCGCCCCGCCTACCCCACCGGCCCGGTCGCCGGCCGGCGCCCCGGAACGACCCGGCCACCCATCCGGACGAGCGCCTCGATGTCCCCGGGCAGCACGGCGCCGACGGTATGGCCGTCGCTGACCACCAAGATGACCTGGTTCCCACCCGTCCTGGTCAGCACGGACAAAGCATCCTCTTCCGGCGTCGCCCCCACCGTGGTCGAGATCGGCAGGGCCACGTCGACGGGCCGGGCCAGGTCCCAGTGGGGGTAGGGCACCGAGCTGACCGTGTCACCGAGAAGCACCCCCGAGTACCCGCCGTTCCAGTCCCGCAGCAGCCACACCCACCCGGGTCGGGAGGTGGCGTAGGCCTCGGCGAAGTGGCGGATGGTAATCCACCCCGGCGCCTCACCGACCGGCCTCATCAGCTCGGAGACGCGCCGTCCATCCAGGGCCCGGCGGATGGCCCCGCTTCCCAGCTCAGCCCGAGCCGAGGCCAGCAGCCACCAGCCGATGAAGCCGATGAGCAGTCCGTCGAACACATCTTGGCTCCGCTCGGTGATCACGAAGCCGGCCGCCACCGTGGCCGCCCCGAGGGCCACCCCGGTAAACGAGGCAACCTGGGTCGCCCGCCACCGGTTCCGTCCGGCCGCCCACACCAACGCGTGGAGAACCTTCCCCCCGTCGAGGGGTGAGGCGGGCAGGAGGTTGAACACGGCCAGCACCAGGTTGATCCACCCCAACCAGTCCAGCGAGGCGATCGCGAGGCTCGCCGTCCCCCCCGGATGCACCCCAAGCCGGATCAGAAGGAGCAGCCCACCTACGGCCGCGCTCACGACAGGCCCGATGCCCGCCACCATCAACTCGGTCCCGGGGGTGCCTGTATCGCCCTCGATACGGGTGACGCCGCCCATCCAGCTCAGGGTGATCCCGTCGACCACGAGCCCCTTGCGCCGGGCTACCACTGCGTGGGCCAGCTCGTGCAACAGAACACCCACCAGGAGCCCCACCGCGGTCAGCGCGCCGGCCACCCCGTAAGCGAAGCCCGACAGGCCCGGCGCCTGGTTGGCGAAGCGGTTCTGGGCCAGGCCGCTCGCCACCAGCCCGACCATCACGAGAAGGCTCCAATGCAGCCCCAGCCGAACGCCCGCAATCTTGCCCAAGCGGACGCTGTCTTTCATGAATCCAGGCTACGCCTCCGTGCCGCACTTGCGCGCTGCGCCTCCCGGTCGGCGTCGCGCGCCGCGATGGCGTGCCTCTTGTCGTACAACTTGCGGCCCTTGGCCAGGGCCAGGTCCACCTTGGCCCTGCCGTCTTTGAAGTAGACCGACAACGGCACCAGCGTCAGCGACTCCTGGCTCGTCCGCTTGGCCAGCTCCTCGATCTGGCGGC
>JAFAWZ010000076.1 GCA_019241495.1 Acidimicrobiales bacterium
TGGCCGGATTTCGGCTGAGTCGACTTCAGCAAGCCCGCCTCCCGCTCGAAGTCGCCCGCTCCAGAGAAGTCCTTGTACACGCTGGCAAATCGCAGGTAGGCGACCTCGTCGATGGCCTGGAGCCTCTCCAGCACGGCCCGGCCCACCTCGGCCGAGGTGATCTCGGGGCCGGACAGGCGGAGGGACTCCTCTACGTCGGAGGCCATGGCAGAGATGGTCCCAGGTGAGACAGGCCGGTTCTTGGCCGCCGCCTCGATGCCAGCCGTGACCTTGGCCCGGTCGAACGGCTCGCGCTGGCCCGACCGTTTGGTAACCACGAAGGGAACCTCTTCTACCCGCTCATATGTGGTGAACCGCTGGCCGCACGCCAGGCACTCGCGCCGCCTGCGGATGGCCGACCCGTCGTCGGCCGAGCGCGAGTCGACGACCTTGTCGTCCAGGTTGGAGCAACGCGGGCACCTCACGCGTCCGACCCTAATCCTGGGGTCGCCTCGCTCCATAGCGCGCGGCACAGACGAGAGCCGAGATCGACTGGAGGGATCACAGCCGCCTCCGAACTACCGGTGCTGCTACTTCTCCGGCCCGCCACCCATTAGTTGTTCTCTTGCCGGCTCTTGCCGAGGCGAGACCCGACGACACGAGAACGGGAGATCGGCGCCGGCCTGCTACCCCTGATCGAGGCGGGGCTGGCCAGGCCGCGGGCAGCCCGGCGTATCGCGTGCGAACTCGGACCAGGCTATGGGTTCGGGACGGCGATCTGCTCGCCTGGATAGAGCGCTGCGCCGTGGGTCTCTTCGGCCAGCCGGTCGACCAGGGCGCGAGGGTCCTTACCGGGATCCACGCTCCTCGCAATGCCCCACAACGTGTCGCCGGGGCGTACCACCCACACCGTGGCGCCGGCCGGGGCCCAGCTGGCGGCAGCACCGGTGGCGGCGGGGGGACCACCACCGGTGCCGGCCAGCGCGGCTTGCGCCGTGGCCAACGCAACCGCGATCAACAGGAGCAGGATCCCGGCCACCAGGAAACGCCGGCGCCGGTAGACGCCCGGGTCGAGGCGCCAGCGAGTGGCTGCTCGCTCCGATTTCGCTCCTGCCAACACGACGACAGATTCCACGCCGCTTGGGCGAACGGCGCCGCAAGTACGGACTGCGGCCCGCGACCTGTGGGCAGTTCGAGTCGGGGTGGCGGCGACGCGAGAGCGGGCGGGAGTACGACGGCGGCGCGCTTCTTTCGCATTTTCTAACCGGGAGTTGGTCCGAACGACCTGACCGGCACCGGGCAGCTCGGCACCGATCAGCTCTGCACCGACCACCTCTGCATCAAGCAACTCGCTGTCAAGCAGCATTGCCACCACTCGAGGACCTTCCTCTCCACTCGCTCTCCACGTTCATCCATGGCACGGGTTTCTGACTGTTGCCGAACGTGTGTTCCCGTCCATGTCACCACGAACACCCGTTCGTTGTCAATACCCTTCATCGAACAAATGTTTGACTTCAACCCCTGGCTCGGGTAGCATCGAATTGCATCAGGGGCCTCGATGAGAAGCCCAACGAGCTGGAGGAGAGGCCATGGCTGACACGGAGCTGACTGGGAAGCGGCGGGAGATCTTGGACTTCATCGCCGCCCAGATCAGGGATCGTGGCTATCCCCCTTCGGTGCGGGAGATCGGCGAGGCAGTCGGGCTCACCTCGTCCTCGACGGTGCATACCCATCTGACCACGCTGCAGCGTCAGGGCTATCTGCGTCGGGATCCGACCAAGCCCCGGGCCATAGAGGTGCGTTACGACGCCATGTCAGGAGCGGCCATCGAACGCCGGCCGACGCGCCACGTGCCTCTCCTTGGGGAGGTGGCCGCTGGTACGGACGTCCTCGCCCAGGAGAACGTCGAGGAGCTGCTCCCGCTTCCTGAGGACTTCACCGGCGAAGGCCAGGTGTTCATGCTGAAGGTGAGAGGTCGCTCGATGATCGATGCGGGCATCCTCGACGGGGATTACGTGGTCGTTCGCCAGCAGCAGGTGGCGGAGAAGGGAGACATCGTGGTGGCCGGGATCCCCGGCGAAGAGGCGACGGTCAAGACCTATGGGCGCAAAGGCACCAAGATCGTCTTGTCCCCGGCCAACTCGGAGATGTCACCGATGGTGTTCGACGCCGCTGACGTACAGCTCTATGGCAAGGTCGTCTCGGTCATTCGCCGGCTATGAGCACGCTCCTGAGGCAGCGGTACGCCTGCTCGAGCTCGGCCCCGGTGACTCGCTCCCCCGCGGTGTGGGCCAGCTCTGGGTCACCGGGGCCGAAGTTGACAGCTGAAATGCCACGTTCTGCGAAGAATGAAACGTCTGTCCAACCCAGCTTGGCGCGCGCTGGGCGACCGGTTACCTCTAGAAGGGCAGCGAGGAGGGGGTGGCCGAGGTTCGGTGCGGCGGCCGGGCTGCAATCGACCACCTCCAGCCGGTCGCCCAGTGCTGGGTCGAGGATCGGCTCCAGCCACATTCGCAATGCCTTCTCGGCTGCGACCGGATCCCGGTCCGGGGCGAAACGATGATTGACGACGAGGGACGACTTGTCGGGCACCACGTTTCCGGCCACTCCTCCCTCCACCTTCACCGCCGACACCACCTCGTGGTACTCGCAGCCGTCGATGATGGGCCGCCGCTCGGGGTAGTGGGTGAGCCGCTCCAGGATGGGAGCTAGCCGATGCAGCGCGTTGACTCCCATCCACGGCCGCGCCGTGTGGGCCCGGGCCCCACCCATCTCGAGCTCCAACCGCAAGACACCCTGGCAGCCGGCCTCGATGCAGGCCCCGGTCGGCTCGCCGAGGATGGCTGCATCGGCGGAGAGGAGATCAGGGCGATCCGCCTCGATCTGCAGGAGCCCATTGTGGGTACGAGCCACCTCTTCGGCCACGTAGAACACGAAGGTCGTGTCGATGGGGGGCTCATCGATGACAGCGGCAAGCGTGAGCATCACCGCCAACCCGCCCTTCATGTCCGCGCTACCGAGACCGGCGACCGAGTCGGCTTCGATCCGGGCTCGCTCGTTGCCGTTGGGGGGCACCGTGTCGAGATGGCCGGCCAACACGACCCGCTGTGGACGGCCCAGGCGGGTACGGGCCACCACGTTGTCGCCCACCCTGACCACCTCCAGGTGAGGCAGGGCCCTCAGTCGATGCTCGATGTAGGCGGCGAGCTCGGCTTCGTGGTGGCTGACAGATGGCACGTCCACCAGCGCGGCGGTGAGAGCTAGGAGCTCGGCCCGGACACCCGTCTCCGAACTTGGAGAGCCCGGAGGTGTCGTGCCTGGGGGATGACTGCTCAGAGGGTGCCCCCGTGCTGGCGGAGGATGTCGTTCAATTGGGACT
>JAFAWZ010000240.1 GCA_019241495.1 Acidimicrobiales bacterium
CAATCTGGGGATCAAGATGACGGCTTCGGCGTGGGCTTCCGATCCTGCGCCCTACCAAGCGCCACAGGCCCAGGTGTTCCTTACCAGCCTCCAGAACTCGACGGTGACGACCCCGGTCCACCAGGTGAAGATCTACTCCGTCAGCACGACACCGGCTCCGGTGTCGAACCAGAATTCGGTTGAGGTCCTGCCCGACGCCACCGCCATGACCATTACCGTGGTCGTTGCCGACACCGGCAACCAGCCGGAGAACAACCTGACGGTGAACGCCGTCATATCCCCGGCCACCTCCGGGGCCTCGTCGGTTCGAGACTTCGTGAACCTGAAGCCGGGCCAGGCCTACACCATCGTCGGTCTGGGCCCGCTGAACCCTCCTCTGGGAGCGCCGGTCACTTTGACCGTTGACGTCACTGGTTCGGACGGCACGACCCTCGCCACGTCCCCGATCACCTTCCAGATGCCGGCCCCCCCGCCTCCTACCACCACGACGACCACGACCACGACTACGACGCCGCGATCACCGACCAGCTCCTGAGGGCTCGCCGGTCAAATACGAGGATCAGGCAAGTACGAGGATCAGGCCGCGGGCCGCCCGAAGCCCATCGGGATCCCGTCCCAATCCAGCGGGACGACCTTCACGAAGGTGCCGGGAGAGTCGGCGGTGATGACCTGCCCGCCGCCCAGGTACATGGTGACATGGCCGGGCTGGGCGCCGCTTCCGGTGTCGTAGAAGACCAGGTCGCCGGGTTGGAGCTGCGACTGGGAGATCTGTTGGGTGTCTTGGTACTGGGCGACCGAGTAATGGGCGAGGGAGACGCCCGCCGCCGCCCACGCGTACATGACCAGACCCGAGCAGTCGAACGCATTTGGCCCTGAGCCGGCCCACACGTAGGGCTTGCCCACCTGGGCCAGGGCCGTACTGACCGCCACCTGGGCTGATGTCGAGGTGGTGACGGGCGCGGGAGCGACCTGAGCCGGAGCGGCCGGTGGTGCCGAGACCGGCACAGCAGCGAGGGTGGCCGCGGGGGCTGAGCCCACCGTCTCGAGCAGCTCGCCCGGAAAGATGAGGTTGGGGTTGGCGATGTGGTTGAGGCCGGCGAGGGCCGACCAGGTGGTCCCGAAGCGGGCGGCGATGGCGCCGAGGGTGTCACCCGCGGCCACGCGGTAGGTGGTCGTGCCAACCGGGTTGGTGGACGCTGGGACGGCCTGGGTTCCGCTGGGAAGGAGGATGACCCGGCCGGGATATATGAGGTTGGGGTTGGCGATGTGGTTGAGGCCGGCGAGGGCCGACCAGGTGGTCCCGAAGCGGGCCGCGATGGCGCCGAGGGTGTCGCCTGCGGCCACGCGGTAGGTGGTGGGGGAGGCGGCCGTTACGGCTGCCCGGACCGAGGCCGACGTCGCAGCTGAGGACACTGCCGCGCTGGAAATGGGCGCAGCCGCCGCCATCCCTGCTCCTCCGAATACCAGCGTGCCTGTGGCGGTCACGCTCGCAGTGGTGGCCGCGGAGACGACCAGCGTTCGCATCGACTGCTCCTTCAGTCGCACCTGGGCGGCTTGAAGGTTGGCCAACCAGCGCTGGCCGGTCGTGTCCTGCGGGGTCTTGCCGACCAGGATGGTCAGGCCGAACACCAGTGGGGCCAAGGCCCAACCTGCGGCGTACGAGCCCAGGAACCGAGCCAGAGCAAGAGCCTGGCGCCACGCGGGGAGAGGAGCCAGCTCGACAGTGACCGCAGCCTCGGTCGGCCCGTCCGCTGCAATGGTGAGGTCGCCCAGATCGCTCAGGTCCGCTTGGCCGCCAGAGTGCGACCGGAACCCTCGCTCGAGCGAAAGCCGGCCTTCATGGCGGAGGATGGCGACGTACGAACCCGAGGCCATGAGGGACAACGCGAACGACACCCACGCGGCTGGAGCACCCGTACCGATGGCGATCACGCCAGTGAGCGCAGCCGCCCCGGCCAGGATCAAGGCGGCCCGCCTTCGTCGCAGCATGGTCGGGCGGAGAACCTTCGACACCCGGGTCGGGGGGGCCCACTCGGGGGCGTGCAGCATCGTCATCGGTGGGACCTCCCTCTGGATCCCGGACAATGCGCCACACATCGCCAGGGTTCCGCCCTCGGCTCAGTCGAAGCCCTGAGGCTAGCCGGGTGGCCTGCATCGGACAACGGTCCCAAACCCAACAATTGCTCCGAGAAGCGAGGCGATCAGGAGGTGATCTTGTGCCACTGGTAGGCCGAGGTGACGATGTCGTCGAGCCCGTAGCGGGGATTCCAACCGAGTAGCTCGCGGGCCCGGGTGTTGTCCGCCCAAAGGGCGACGGGGTCGCCGGGACGGCGGGGTGCCTCGAGGGCGGGGACGGCTTGGCCGGCGGCCCGCTCGGCCGCGGCCAGCACCTCCCGCACGCTGGAGCCGGTCCCGGTGCCGAGGTTGAAAGCGGTCGTGGCACCCCCCGAGGACAGGTAGTCCAGCGCCTTGAGATGGGCGTCGGCCAGATCGTCGACATGGATGTAGTCGCGTATGGCGGTGCCGTCGGGGGTGGGGTAGTCAGTGCCGAAGATGCGCAGCTGCGGGCCGGCGCCGAGCAGGGCCTTCATAGCCACCGGTACCAGGTTCAAGGTGACACGCCAGTCCTCGCCGACCGACCCGTCCATCGCCGCACCGGCGGCGTTGAAATAACGCAGGCTCACCGAACGCCGCCCGTGGCAGACGTCGTACCAATGGAGGATCCGTTCGACCAGCGCCTTGCTCTCGCCGTAGGGGCTCTCCGGCTGGATGGGCGCGTCCTCGCCGACCGGTGTCCGGTCCGGAGTCCCATAGACGGCGCAGGTGCTGGAGAACACGACGTGCTTCACACCGTTGCGGTGGGCGGTCTCGAGGAGAGCCGCGGTGCCGGCGACGTTGTTCTCGAAATAGCGGCCAGGGTTCTCGAACGACTCGCCGGGCGCCTTGTAGGCCGCGAAGTGGATTATGGACTCCACATCGTGGTCCAAGACGGTGTCGGTCACCAGGTGGGAGTCGGCAATGTCGCCCACCACGAGTGGGGTGTCTGCGATGGCATCGCGGTTGCCGAACTCCAGGGAGTCCAGGACGACTACCGAGTCGCCTCGCTGGCGGAGCTGGCGAACAGTGTGGGATCCGATGTATCCGGCGCCGCCAGTGACCATGATCGTCATGGGCGCCGAGTCTGGCACGCAGGACAGGTCCCGCCGTCTCACCAGGGGTGGTTAGGGGCTGCGAGCGGGACGAACCCGAAGAGTCGCTAAAGTGGCGAACCCGTAACTGGTTGTCTGCGCTCGTAGCCCAATGGATAGAGCATCTGACTACGGATCAGAAGGTTGGGGGTTCGAATCCCTCCGAGCGCGCTGCAAACGCCCTGCTCAGTTCGGGTATTGCTGCCCCAGCCTGGCGTCCCCCGTTTCGACGTGGCAATCTGGTTGGCAATACGGCGTCGAAAGGGTGAGCCATGCGAGGCCATCTACAGCAGCGAGGCCCGCAGACATGGCGGCTAGCTGTGTATGTCGGACGCGATGAGCGCACGGCCAAGAAGCGGTACGTGCAGCGCACAGTCCACGGCACGCAGCGAGAAGCGGAACGCGCGCTGGCGAGGCTGGTCACGGAGGTCGATGAGGGACGGCACGCGCCATCGGCCTCCGGAACGGTTGGTGCACTTCTTGACCGGTGGCTCGAGACGAAAGCCCTCTCGGTCGAGGCGTCGACCCCTCGAGTACGTGCGCAGCACAATGGAATCGCTGACCCGGGATGTCGCCGACGTGGTCGGGGACCTGGTCACCATCCCGCTGGTCGCTATGGCTCCTGTTGCTGCGACTGCGTGAGCTCATCGGGAGGGATTGGTTTCGTTGGCTCCGAGGCGGCGCTCTTGATGACCCGGCACATCCGCTTGACCGCATCATCGATCGACATTCCTCCTGGCGGAGGGATGGATCGATAGGTCACACGACCCTCAGGGGTCGATGAGTCGACCGGCTCGAACAATGCGATACCGACCCCATTCGCGTACGAGTTCGCCAGGTACTGAAAGCGCCCGATCAGATTGCGGTGGTCATTGCTGTCGATGACGCGCAGCCCGAAGATCGCAAAGAAGCGTGGGCGCGTCTCCTGAATCCACGACGTGATGTCGCCGATGGTGGTGGTTCCTCCCTGGACGTCGGCCAGCTTCAGATCGATGACGTTGAGCGCGATCTCCCGGATGCGCTTGTCGACGTCCGCGCTTGCCCGGCGCCCGAGCGGGCCAGCGGTTGGGTTCCCCGGGTGCTTCGGAGTGCCGGCCATCTTGATCTCGGCGATGAGTGCCGGCCGCGCCGTCCGGTCCGCCGGGTAGCAGAGATCCACATCGACGTGAGGAAGGAGGATGCCAGGCCGCTTCCCCCGCTGTGCCACGCCGAATCCGGCACATCGCTCGACCAGTCGGGCGATCAGCTCGTTGAAGAAGAGACCCTTGTTCTGGTTCTCGCCAGCGGTGAGTTCTCCTGCTGCCATCCGAGCGTCGAATGCGCCCATCGCATGGAGGAACTCGGCCTCAATCTCAGCGAAGGTCTCAACGCGTTCGGCTTCAACACGGTCGAGCAGCGCCCGGAAGTGTGGAAACGAGAAGGGCGACTTAGGCACGTTTTGGAGCGGGGAGGGAGGGATCGCGACTGAGTCGGCGCTTTCGCAGGGTCGTGAGAGCCGACGTGATGACCTCCAAGTCCGTCGCAGTGATTCCCAGTACCCCGCGAAGGAGCACCTCATCGACTCGGGCAACCACCGACGACCATTCCCCGTCTCGCAATGCTCGCTCGAGCGCGCTCCGCTCCCTTTTGAGCGAGGCCCATGCTGATGCAAGATCGTCTGGCCGAGGGACCGGAAGCACGCCGGCTTCTCGCGGCTCCATCTTGAGGATCCCGCCACCATATGACCGGCCGAACAGTTCCGCACCAAGCAGTGATACCGAGTTCATGCTCAGGAGTGGGAGCGAGGAGCGAGCGGTCTTCCGTCCTGCCTTCAATCGGATGCCGTGCATCGAGTTGACGAAGGTTGCCCCCGCTGTGTTGTTGATGAGGCGCGGGTATCGGTGGCTCATGTAGGTG
>JAFAWZ010000268.1 GCA_019241495.1 Acidimicrobiales bacterium
TCAGCGTGGGCCTGCGGCTGGGTGACCTGCTCACCGATGCCGGGCTCACCGTGGAGCGTTATGCCTGCCGGGCCCCGGTGATCGAGGTCCAACCCGGAATGCGTCCGCCGCCCTGGGCCGCCCGCGAGCAAATGGTCGCGGACGGGATTGCCACCAGGGACGATGTCACTCGGTGGGAACAAGCGCTAGCCAGTCTTGACGGCCAGGCCCGCCGTCCCTGGCTCTTCCCGGCGGCGTTCGTAGCTATAGGTCGCCGATCGGGCTGACGGAACCCGAAGGCGAACAAACCCTGAGCCAGGTGATCCCCGGTCAGCTCAGCACGTTCAGCGTGTTGGTTGCGTCATCGACGAAGTACACGCCGGTGCCGCCGCGTACCACGGCCAAGCCGAAGAGACTTCCGTTGCCGTTCGGGCCGGGCGGTGCAGGAGTTGTTTCGATGGTCTTGACGGCGACCTGATCGCCGGCTGGGGTTGTCTCTACGAGGTTGCCATCTCCTCCGTTGACAGTCAGGATGTCTTTTCCGACCGCTCACCGGGGCATCGCCATTCTTCGGAGCGCGTTCTGTCGATACGCCGCGCCCGAACCGGTTGGTTCGGGCGCGGCCGGTGCTCGTCTCCGTTTTTACAGATTGAAAGCTGAGGTCATGGTCGGGTAGCTCCCGGCGAGCCCGAGCGCCGGGAGGCCCAGGAGCTGTTCGGTGGTACCCAGCAGGGAGTAGTGGTTGAACAGCGTCGCCGAGGTTGAGCCGGCGGGGGTGCTGGGACTGATAGCGATAGTGGCCACATGGCAGCCAACATCGGTCGTATTGGCAGCGCAGTCGTTGCTGGAGCCGCCCTCGCCCTCGTCCCAAGTGATGAACACAGCGGTCGTACCGCTTTGGTATTCGGGGCTGTTGAGGATGGCGGGCAGATTGTTGGACAGCCAGGTGTCACCGTCGCTGATCGTGCCGTCGTGCATGTCGTCGATCAGGTTCGGAGTGATGAACGAGAAGGCCGGTAGGGAATTGTTTGCCATGTCGCTGGCAAGCTGGCTGAAAGGCACGTCGAGGTTCGAGCAACCCGACAGGGTCGTGTAGTAGGGCGGCGGGTTGTGGCGTACGGCGTACTCCCCTGAGTTGGAGGCGTCGCAGTTGGAGGGCATGGATTCTTCATAGGCTTTCCAGGTCTCGCCTTGGCCGAAGATACTCGGCACCGAGGTGCTGCAGCGCTTGGAGGGGCTGCAGTCATTGTCGAACTTCTTCAGGTCCGACAGTGTCAGTCCGGAGGTGCCTGCGATGTAGTTCGGGAGGCTCGGGTGACTGATGTTGTGGTAGTTGGTGGCCAGCCCGCATTCCGACGCCAGCGAGTTGATGTAGGGAGCCTGGGTGTTGCCGATGATGTCGCTGTAGCTGTGGTTCTCCATCCATATCCAGATGACATGGGTGTAGGCGGGCGCCGCGGTGAGCGTGCCGCATGGACCGCTGGCGGCCGTGGGTTGAACCGAGCTACCTAGCGAGCTGGCCTCTGCTGAGGAGTTACCTGCCGACAGGCCAATACCGGCCAGCGCCATCGCGGCGGCAGCGGCCGATGCGATCTTGGTTTCATTGCGAATCTCTCCCTTCGGGTTTGAGGCGTTGGACTGGTCGTCGGTGAAGTGGCGCCTTACTCCGGCCAGTGCACCGGGACCAACTGCCACTCTGACCGCCCAAAATGAACATTCCGACCTAATCCGGTTGATTCCGACCGAACTGACTGTGAATGTTCCGAGTAGTGGTCATCGACGACCCCATTCCTCTCACCGCAGGGCTCAGCCTTGACATGTCCCGAGGCCAGGCCTAACCTACAACCATATGGTTGTAGAACACGATCTCACCGAGGACGACGTGGATCGAATCTTCCACGCACTTGCGGACCGGACCCGTCGTGACGTCCTCGGCCGCGCTATCGGGCGCGAGCAGTCCGTCTCAGCCCTCGCTCGCCAGTACGACATGAGCTTCGCGGCGGTGCAAAAGCACGTCGCCGTGCTCGAACGCGCTGGGCTCGTTGTCAAGGAGCCTCGCGGAAGGGAACAGATCGTGCATGCGAATGGCCCGACGATCACCCAAGCGGTAGCGCTGCTGGACCAGTACGAACAGCTGTGGATCGATCGTGCCAACCAGATCGCCACCATCCTCCATACAGAAAAGGAGTAGCTCGATGACTGTCATCCGTACAGTGAAGGACCCGGAGAAACTGACTCTCACGATCGTCGCCGAGTTCGACGCGTCGCCGGAGCGCGTGTGGGATGTCTGGGAGAACCCCCGCAAGCTGGAACGGTGGTGGGGACCCCCGACGTGGCCGGCGACCTTCACCCGTCACGACTTCGTCGTCGGCGGGGAGTCCCGCTACCACATGACCGGGCCGACGGGTGAAACGCACGCCGGATTCTGGAAGATGATCGCCATCGACAAGCCAGCGCGGATCGATTTCCTCAATGGGCTCGCCGGAGCCGACGGTGAGCCGGATCCTTCGATGGCCGCCATGTCCGGGTTCGTGATCTTCGAAGACATCGGTGACCAAACACGGATGACCGCGGTTACGAGTTTCGTCGACGCCGCCCAGATGGACACGATGCTCGCCATGGGCATGGCCGAAGGTATGACCCTGGCCGTCGGTCAGATCGACGAACTGCTGACCGCGGCAGCGGTTTGAGCCTGGGGAGGTCAGTCATGAACGTGCAGTCGCCACGATCGCCAGGGCAAGCGCCCGCGTCGGAAGAAGGCGTCGCTGCCTACATCGCCGGGATTCCAGATGAGCACCGTTTGCTTTTCGATCGGGTGCATAGCTCGATCCTCGAAGTTTGCCCCGAAGCCGAGATCAGCCTCACCTACAAGATGCCGACATATGCGTCGGCCGCTCGACGCCTCCACGTCGGCGTGTGGAGGCATGGCGTGTCGATCTACGGTTGGAAAGCCCGCGGCGACGGTGGGTTCACGCGCCGCCACCCAGAGCTACGGACGAGCACTGGCACGATCAGGATTGCCAGCAATCGGGCCCGAGAGATCACTGACGACGAGCTTCGCGAGTTGGCCCGAACAGTCCTGATCGCCTGAAACACTACGGCTGGCCGGTAAGCCCGGGGTCAAAGGTTGTGCGGGCCGGGACCCTCTCGGCCGAGGAGGTCGCCCGGGTTTGTGAGTTTGCACAGGCCCAGGGATAGGCAGCCGCAGCCGATGCAGCCACTGAGACGATCGCGCAAGTGCTGCAGGTTGACGATGCGCTGGTCCAGATCATCTCGCAACGCCGCGGAGAGTCGTTCCCAGTCACGGCGGGTTGGAGCTCGACTGTCGGGTAGCCCACCGAGGGCGTCTTTGATGCGCCGGAGGGGAACGTCCACGGCCTGGGAGGCGCGGATGAATGCCACTCTCCTCATCCTCGATGCCACCGCGGTTCTCCACGACGGAACCACGGCCCTGCGCGTTCTGGAGAGGACCGGCCCGCAGCAGGGGGACCGGGCGCTCGTCCTCGGTGCCGCAGGTGGGATGGGGATCCTTCTCGTCGAACTGCTCGTGGCGCGGGGCGTGATTGTTGTTGGCGCGGCTCGGGGGTCGACGAAACGAGCCGTCGTGTCCGAGGCTGGCGCAGCTGCGGCGGTCGACTACGGCGAAGCTGGATGGACGGAAGCGGTCGTTCAGGCCTTCGGCGGGCATCGCCCGACGGTCGTCCTCGATGGCGTCGGCGGAACGATCGGCGGGGACGCCTTCGAGCTGATCGCAGACGGTGGACGGTTCTCGGCGCATGGGACCCCCAGTGGTTCGTTCGCAGCAATCGACCAGGAGGAGTCGGCGCACCGCGGTGTGAGCGTGACAACCATCGCCGACCTCCAGTTCGCCAATGGTGACAGACCTCGACTGCTCAACGCGGTTCTGTCCGAGCTCGGCGCCGGAAGGCTGGCTCCCCTGGTGGGCCAAACCTTCTCCCTGGCCGACGCCTCCAAGGCGCATCTGGCGATCGAATCCCGAGAGACCGTGGCCAAGACGCTGCTCCTCTGCGACGACCGATGAACTGGGACTGAAGGTGTACGGTGTGATCGATCGGATGCCGGACTTCGTCGTGGACCGTGCCCGCGTCGCGCCCGTACACGTCGATCGGCATCAACAACGGCTACGTCACAATGGCCGCGAGCTTCACACCGCGCCAGCGGGTCGGAAGCACCGTGTCTGTGAGAAGATCACACGACCGCACGATGACTAGGGGGACACCATGACAAAGGAATCCGGGACAAAGGAATCCGGGGAATGCGCGCTCCTGATCGTGCTGACGGAGGCCGTGCCTGGCAAGGAGGAGGAGTTCCACCGCTGGTACGACACCGAGCACCTCCCACACATGCTGAAGCTCGAGGGTTTCGTCTCGGCCAGGCGGTATCAGCTGTCCAGCCGTGCCCTTCCCGGTGAACCCTCCGGCGGGCCGCGTTTCCTCACGATCTACGAGGTCGAACCGGGCAGGGTCGAGGAGGCGGCTGCGGCCCTTGAGGGAGCGTGGGGTGACCTTGCCGCGCTAGTCCCACGGGACGCGTTGGACGGTTCGGTCGGCGCCAGCCACCGTTTCTATGAACCGCTGTCTGCTTTCGGGCGTTCTTCCAGCGCCCCCTGACGAGCGGCCTGGACTGCCGCGCTCATCACCGCCGCCCAAACACGGTCCTGGCGAAGCGCTCGATGGCGGCTCGGCTCTCGTCGAGCTCCGACTCGCCCGGCTGCGACATTTGAGCCGGGCCGGGCGCGACGACGACGCCGGTCAGACCGAGCTCGGCCAGACCCCACAGGGTATTTGCGTCCTCCACCATGGGTGACACCATGAGCTCGAAGCCTTCAGGCGATCGGCCCGACTCCTCCAGGACGCGGCGCATCGCCGCGACGCGTTGGGGAAGGATCTCGGGCGGATAGTTGGGACCGACCCAGCCATCGCCCACTGTCACCGCCCGGCGGAAGGCCGCTGCGCCGTCGCCACCGATCCAAATGGGCACTGGACCGGGGGGTGCCGGGTCTTCCCTCAGCTCCTGGAACGGGTAGCTCGGACCCTTGCCGCTGACCCAGCCCCCGTGCCAGACGGCGCGCATGACTTCAATCATCTCGTCCAGCCGGGCGCCGCGGCTGTCGAAGTCGTGTCCCAGGATCTCGAACTCTTCCCGACACCATCCGACGCCCAGGCCGAGGGCGACGCGCCCATCAGAGAGGGCCGACGCCGTCGCGACCTGCTTGGCCAGAGTGAGCGGCTCGCGCATCGGGGCGACGAGCACGTATGTCGCGAAGCGCAAGTATGTGGTGACGGCGGCCATCGCGGCGAAAGCAACGAAAGGGTCGGGCCAGGGGAGCTCGGGCGGCCACGGCGGTCTCTCCGAGCCGGCCGGCCCGTAGGGGTATCGAGAATCGATCCGGCGCGGCGTCACGATGTGATCGGGAAGCATCACACCGTCGAAGCCAGCCGACTCGGCGACGCGAGCCAGCTCTGGAAGATGAGCCACGTTCTTCCCGGTCAAGCGCAGCCAGTACTTCATCCCCTCCCCCTTTCGGGCCGCCCTCCGAACGATTCGCCTCGGTCGCGGGCGTCTCCGGGCCACTTGTTAGGCCAAGCTGCAGCCCGTAGTGTTGCCGCACCAGGAAGGTCCGCGCAAGGGGTCGACGATGGATCAACAGTTCCGGTACGACGGTAAGAGGGCCCTCGTCGTGGGCGCTGCGAGCGGGATGGGTGCGGCCACTCGTGCGTCCCTGAACATCGACGCGGCTCGCTATATCAACGGCGTAGTTTCGCCCGTGGACGCCGGGTTCCTCGGTAGTCTCGCAGCCGGATTCGCGACGTCCTCCACGCTCCAGCCCTGAAGCTGCTCAGCAAGGAGCGGAGCGATGCCGGGCCGGCTCGAGAGGAAGACCGCGATAGTCTGATCGTCGAAGCCACACATGAGGCTGTTTACCGACCCGCCCGGCGGGTAGCTGTACGAACATGGCAATTGAACTCGAGGGCATGAGGGTCGCGTTCGTAGTGGCCAACGAAGGCATCGAGCAGGCAGAGCTCGTCGCTCCATGGGATGCAGTGGTCGAGGCGGGCGGGCAGCCGGTCCTCGTAGCGACGAAACCCGGGACGGTGCAGGCCTTCAATCATCTGGACAAGGGCGACACGTTCGAAGTAGATGAGACGACTGCCCAAGCCGGCGTCGGCGACTTCCACGCCCTGATGCTCCCCGGCGGCGTTGCCAACGCCGATCAGCTACGAACCGATGCCGCCGCAACGGATCTGGTGAGCAGCCGGAAGCCTGACGACCTGCCGGCCTTCACCTCGGCCATGCTCGACGCGTTCGCCGAGGCAAGGCAGATCTCGTGACGTCTTGCGTCGGGACCGGGCTCGGGGTGCTTGACCATCAGCTCCGTTGGGAACAGGCTGTGCGGCTTCACTAGGAGGGGACATGCCGGGACCGGCCTCGGGTGACGACCGCCCGAAGTGGAGCGGAAATGCCGATTTGAGTCGGGATGAAGGATTCCTTCCAGCCGCCCCGCCAAGGGCAAGTTTCGAATCGGTCCTCGTTCGCCTCATAGCGACAGCCGGCGTGGTCGGCATCGGCACGGCCGTCGGCGCAATCCTGGGCAGCAGCGATGTGGCCGCTTGGATCATCGGGCTGGTGGTATCACTCTTGAGCGTGATCTTCGCGAGCGTGCTCTGGCGTTCACGCAGACTCTGAGGTTTGCAGCACATAAAGGCACGGCATCGTCTGCTATGGGTCCTCCTCAGGCGGTCATGACTGGCCCAGTCGGGCGGCACACTCGAGGAGGAGGGCGTGAACGAAGGCTTGGGGGAGGTTGCCGCGCAGCTGCCGTTCGCCGACATCGAACTCCTCGGTGAGCAGTCCGGGCGGCCCGCAGCTGGCCCGGTTGCGTTCGAACCAGGCGAGCGCCTGGTCTCGTCGGCCTTGTTGGCGGTACACGAGCGCGAGAGCGAAGCCGCACAGCGAGAAGGCGCCTTCGGCGTCTTGGAGGGGTCGCTCGTCGTGACGGTAGCGATAGAGGTAGCCGTCCTGGCACAGGCGGTCCTCGATCGCCGTGATGGTCGCAGCTGTCCGGGGGTCGTCCAGCATGACCGCGCCGCGCAGGACAGGCAGGAGGAGCGCAGCGTCCACTCCTTCGTCGTCCGCGGCGCGCTGCCAACGGCCGGCGGAATGCACGCACCGGCGGGCGGTCTCCGCGGCGATGGCATCAGCGAGGGTGGTCCACTGCCCGCTCTGTGGGCCGGAGCCACCTGCGGCGATCTGTCGGAGCCCGGCCACGCAAGTGAGACGGGAGTGGGTCCACCATCGGTTGTCGAGCTCCCAGATTCCCGCATCGAGCTGTTCCCAGCGCGCCGCGATGGCCTCGGCCGCGATCTCGGCCGCTTTCCAGTTGTCGTGGGTGAGGCGGCCGTCCCGGGCTGCGGCGGCGAAGAGGAGCAGGGCTTCGCCTAGCGCGTCGAGCTGGAACTGGCGGTTGGCTCGATTACCGGCCTTGACCTGCCCGCCGGGATAGCCGGGGAGGTGGGTCAGGTCGGATTCGTCGGGAACCGGCTCGCCAGTGGTGCGGTATGCCGGTTTGAGCTCGGGCCCGTCGGCTTGGAGACGTTCGGTTACGAAGCTCACGGCGGCGTCGAGCAGCGTCTCGCCACCCTCGACGACGGCCGCGGCTTGGCCGGCGAAGCACTGGTCGCGGATCCAGGCGTAGCGGTAGTCGTAGTTGCGACCGGCTTCGGCCCGCTCAGGCAGCGACATGGTGGCCGCTGCAACCATCGCTCCGCTGGCGGTGGTAAGTCCCCGCAGTACGGAATAGGCGTGGGCGGCGTCGCGCTGTCCGGGAACTCCGTCCATGACCGGCGCGTCGCGACACCAGCTATCTTCGGTGGCCGTCCACAACTCGTCGGGGTCCGCCAAGGGGTCCTCGATCCGGTGGGTCGACAGCTCGAGAATCAGATCTCGGTGCTCTCCCTCCGCCAAGTCGACCTGGAGGGTGAGCTCTCCTTTGTGGTTCCGACGCACCCCTGGTCCCGGCTGCCAGCGCAGGTGCACCGCTCCGCTCGCGGCAGTCCACACGCCAGCAGTTCGAGCCAATTCGGTGATGGGACGTCTCCCGTAGTCGCCGGCTACTTGCAGGCGGACCGTCAGGCTGGCTCGGCCGTGGACCGCTCTGACCCGGCGGAGAATGACCGTCTTGCTGGGATGGCCGGGAAAGGCCAAGGCTTCGCGGCATTCGATGAGAGCGTCGGTCGTGACCCAGCGGCTCGTCCAGATGAGGGTGGATCGCTCGTAGTAGCCGCCCCACACGAATCGCTCATCGGACGGCGCGACCTGGTAGTGGCCGGCCCCGCCCAATAAGGCCGAGAACACACTGGGGGAGTCCCAGGAGGGGAAGCACATCCACGCCATCTCGCCTCGCGGGCCGATGAGAACGCCGCGCTCCCCGTCGGCCAGCAGCGCGTAGTCGCGCAAGGCGAACGGCGGCGGACCGTCGTTCATCACGCTGCCCCGACGACGTTGTCGCCGTCTGATGTATCTGAAGGATCCCGTCGCTCAGCGGGCATAGCGGTCAGCGGGCCCGCCCGGCGATTCTGGCTCGGACGGTTCGGACCTTCTCGGCTGTGTTATTGGCCACCGCGGCGGCGAATAGTCGGGACGTCTTCGGCAGCCCTTGCAGGAAGGCGCGGTCCCAGAACCCGCCGGCTTGCCCGTCGAAGATCCCGTGCGCGCCCTTGTCGGCTAGATCGTCGAGGGGGCGGCGCAAGTTGGCGGGCCGGTCGGCGCTGACGGGTTGATCGGTGAGCTGGCTTTCCCAGGCGGCCAAGGCTGCGTAGTGGTCGCCTACGCCACGGAACAGCGAGTCGGTGAACACGAGCGCCTTGTTCCAGCTTCCGAGGACCTTTTCGCGCCGTCCGTCCAATGCAACTTGCAGGATGGCGTGAGCGGCGGTTTCGGGTTGGTAGACAGGCGGGACCGGTTGGGGGTGACGGTCGAAGGTGGTCTGGCACCATCCGAACTGGGGAGTGTTGACCGCCGGCAGATGCACCATGGAGAGGCGAACCTGGCTGTGCTCGTGGAGCAGTTCGGCGCGGGTCGATTCGAAGAAACCACGGCAGGCGAACTTGGAAGCACAATATGCGGACTGCAGCGGTATCCCGACGAAGGCCAGGGCCGAGCCGACGTTGACCACGCTGCCCTGGTTCCGGGGTCTCATGCGCTTCAGGGCAGCCATGGTGCCCCACACTTGGCCGAGAAAGGTGACATCAACGGCCCGTCGGAAGTCGGCCGGGTCAAGGTCCCAGAAGGGGGCGAACACGGTAGTCATGGCGTTGTTGACCCACACGTCAATCTCGCCCAGCTCGGCTTCGGCGCGTTCGGCCGCCCGGTCTACCGCGGCGGCGTCGGTCACATCCACTTCAAGGGTCAAGGCGGCACCGCCGGCGTATCCGACCTCGCTGGCGGCTGCTTTCAGGCCGGCATCGCCTCGCGCGAGCAGCGCGACGTCGAAGCCGTGCTGGGCGAAGACCACCGCAGTGGCTCGTCCCACCCCGGCGGAGGCGCCCGTGATGACGGCTTTTCGTCGCTGTCGCATTTATCTGTCAGTTCTTTCGGCGGCCGGGTCTGGTCATGGCTGGGCTTACGCCACTCGTCGCTCTTCGGCGTCGGTGGCTTTGAAGGTCAGGCCGTGGCCGGGAGTGTCGCTGGGGATGAGACTTCCTCCGCGAGGTGTGAGAGCGCCGTCGAAGTAGCGGTTCTCGATCCGTTCGTGATCCCAGAAGTACTCGACGTGGCGCAGGTTTGCCACGCTGCCAGCGACGTGGGCGTGAAGGTTGGGGGCGCAATGGCCGGACACCTGGAGGTTGTGGGCGGCAGCGAGGTGGGCGACGGCCAGCCATGCGGTGATGCCCCCGACACGAGTTACATCTATCTGCACGCAGTCAACGGTCTCTTCCGCGATAAGGGTGGCGAAATAGCTCGGCTGGTAGCCGTATTCGCCGGCGGTCACGTCGCAGTCGACCATGTCGCGCACGTGGCGGAGCCCGGCGTGGTCGTCGGAGCTGACGGGCTCTTCGAACCACGTCACCCGGTAGCCTTCGACCATTTGGTGGGCGAAGCGGATGGCCTGTTTGGCGGTGTAGGCACCGTTGGCGTCGACGAACAGGTCGGCGTTGTCGCCGATGACCCGGCGGGCCAGGCGGACCCGGGCCAGGTCACGGGTGGGGTCGGACCCCCATGACTCGCCGACCTTGATCTTCACTCTAGGGATGGCCAGTTCCCCGGTCCAGTGCTCGAGTTGGTCAACGGTCTGCTGGTCGTCATAGGTCGTGAACCCGCCGCTGCCGTAGATCGGCACTTCGCGGTGTGCTTGGCCGAGCAGGGTGGCGAGTGGCAGGTCGAGGCGGCGGGCTTTGAGGTCCCATAAGGCGATATCGACGGCGGAGATGGCCGTGGCGGCGATGCCGGGGCGACCGTCGTTGCGCACTGCGCGGCTCATCGCCTCGTGGAGCGCGGGGATGTTCATCGGGTCGCGACCGGTGAGCGCCGCGGCGAGGCGTCCGTCGATGAGGTTGGCGCCCGCAGGGCTGGCATAACTGAATCCCATGCCGGTCAGGTCCGCGGCGGTGACGGTGGCGACGACCAGGTTGGTGGTATCCCAGGCCAACGTGCCGTCGGCCTCGGGAGTTTCGGTGGGGATCTCGTAGGCGGCGGTCGCTACCTGGCTGATGGTTACCCCGCCCACTTCAGTAGCACCTCGGCAGGTGAGTGCCGGCGCGGCTGGCAGCAATCAGCCGGTCGGCGCAGCGGGCGGCCACCGCCATGATGGTCAGCGCCGGGTTGGCCGAGCCCTGGGTGGGCAGCACGCTGCCGTCGGTGATGAGCAGATTGGGGACGGCGAAGCTGTGCAGGTCTCCATCGACCACACCGTCTCGCTCATTGGTGGCCATGCGGCAGCCGCCGACCAGGTGAGCGTAACGTTTGATGGTCATAACCTCGCACGCCCCCGCGGCGTTGAGGATCTGTTCCATCTTCTCCTGGGCGGCGCCCATGAGGAGACGGTCGTTGTCGCATTGGGTGTAGGCGAAGCGGGCGACCGGCAGCCCGAACCGATCGGTATGCTCAGCCAGGGTGACGGTGTTGTCGTGAAGGGGTAGGAACTCGCACAGCGAGCCGAGGGTGGCCCAGTGAACGTAGTCGCGCATGTATTCGCGCAGCACTTCTCCCCAGTGGCCTTGGGCGGTGACGTGCTCGGCATGGGTGATCGGCAGCGGCGAGACGTTTTGTATGGAGAAGCCGCGCTGGTAGGGCTTGGTCGGGTCGGTCTCATAGAAGTCTTCGCTGGTCACCTCCGGCGGCGGCGCTTTGTACATGCGGATTTCTTCGTCGAAACGGCCTGATGTCTGCGCTGCGCCTTGCACCATCACGTAGCGGCCGACCTGGCCACAGTTGTTGAGCAGTCCGTCGGGGTAGCGGCGCTCGGCGGACAGGAGCAGCAGGCGGGGGGTCTCGATGGAGTAGCCCGCCACTGCGACCATTCGGGCCCGCTGAAAATGCTCGACGCCGCCGCGGAAGTAGCGGACCCCGCATGCCCGTCCGGTTTCGTCGAGGACCACTGCGCTTACCATGGCCTCAGCCCGGACCTCCGCCCCGTGTGCGATTGCGTCGGGGATGTGGGTGATCAGCGGGGAAGCCTTGGCGTTCACTTTGCAGCCCTGTAGGCAGAATCCCCGGTAGATGCAATGATTGCGGTGCCCGAACCGGCCGTTGGGGATCGCCACCGGCCCGACCCGCGCGGTGATGCCCGCCGCTGCGGCGCCGCGCAGGAAGATCTCGCCGTTGCCGCCCACCGGGTGGGCGTGGTGGGGGTAGCTGTGCGGGTCACCCCACGGCCAGTCCTGGCCAGCCACCGGCAGCTCAGCTTCGAGCTGCTCGTAGTACGGCCTCAGCTCGTCGTAGGCGAAGGGCCAGTCGGCACCGACCCCGTCGGCGGTGTACGTCTTGAAATCGGAGGGGTGGAAGCGGGGTGTGTACCCGGCGAAATGGACCATGGAGCCGCCCACACCTCGCCCCGAGTTGTTGGATCCAAGCGGTACCGGGTCGTCGCCGGCCAGCACTCGTGGGTCGGTCCAGTACAGTCGGTGCGAGGCCAGCTCGTCGCTCACCCAGTCCCGGTCGGGGTCCCAGAACGGACCGGCATCCAATGCGGCGACCTTCCAGCCGGCTCGGGCCAAGCGTTGCAAGATGACCGAACCGCCTGCTCCGCAGCCCACAATGACCAAGTCCAGTTCGTCGCCATCCGCGAAGCGGCGCATCTCGGCTCGGGCTTGGTGGTCGGTTCGGTCTTGGCCGTCGGGGATCAGCCAGGCCGAGTCGTTGCGTCCTCGGACATCTCGGTCGGTGAGCCGTCTCGTCATCCCAGCAGCGTTCCCTGCGACTGGTCGGTCTCCGAGTCGTCGGGGGATGGGGTGAGCGCCTGGCGGGAGCGCCGGGCTTGTTCGGCTCGTTCCGCCCAGCCGACCGGGTCGTGGTCCACTCGATCTGGTGTTTCCCATCGCTCGCGGGCGTCGACCCCGATGTTCTTGTAGCCGCGGGGGTAGGCGGGGCCACCGAAGCCGATCTCGTTCCACGCCCACGGGTGGGAGTAGAACGCGGCGCAGGCATAGCGGGTCCACAGGGACCAGACGTGTCCTGCCTTGAGGCCATGCCATGCCTCGGCGTCTGCTATTCCCTGCAACAAGACCGCCTGGTCGCCCCAGGGCAGGGCATGGAACGGCGCCCCGTGCTTGTGTCGAGCGTCGTCGTCGAGGGCGGCGAGAGTAACTCGCCACGCGTCGGTGTCCTCGGGCATGTCCTCGTAGAACCAGCCATCGGTCATGTCCAACGCCAGACGCTGATCGACCAGCTGGAGGACCGGCACTTTAGGCTCTTTGTCTTGGGCCAACAGCCGGTCGAACAGCGCGTCGGCCGTGGCCTGCTCGGCCGGGGTAAAGAAGCTGTAGTCCGGTTGGGGGTCCAGACGGGCCAGGATCACGCCAGCGGTAACGTCGTCCCACCGGTCCAGCTCCGACAGCACGTCGAAGCCGGCGAAGCGGCCCCGTCCGCCAGGTGTGACGGCCCGGCGCGATGGCGGAAGAAACGGCATCGGCTATTCGTTCTCGCCCTCACGGCGCAGCAAGGCCGAGAGAAGCCCCATACCGCCGACCAGGCTGGCCAGCAGGGGGGCGAATGCAGGCGGACCCATCTCGATGTTGTAAGCCAGGTTGGCCTTGCCTCCTGGCTTGTGCAGGATCCCCCGCCAGTGCAGAAACGTGCCCTGCAGACCATTTGCCACCACGATCATTGACGCGGCAGGCAGCACAGTCTTGGCCGCACGGCGGCTGAACACCGCTGCCACCCCGGCCGGGACGACACTGGGCACGATGGCGATCGGCCACCACATCATCTTGTTCCCGAAACTGGCCCCGTCGTGCTCGGTGAAGATCTCCGCCGCGGTGATCGCCGCGCCAGCTGCAGCCAAGGCGGCGAGAGTCCGCTCGAACCGGCCCGTCCTGATCTCGTGCACTGCTTTGGCCGCCAAGTTACCGTCCCCCGCTGATCGGGTCATTCGCCGCTGTCCTTGCGGCCCGGCAGAAACTCCTGCACCTTCTGCCTGATCCCCGTGCGCACCACGCCCACCGCGTCCTCGTCACCCCCGAGAATCGCTTTGGTCGCCGATTTCATTTGCGTCCAACTTGCGTGTGGTGGGATGGGTGGTACGTCGGGATCGCAGTGCACGTCCAACACCGTCGGGCGGGCCGCGCTGAACGCCCTATCCCAAGCCGGGCCGATCTCATCCGGTTCGTGCACCTCGACCGCATCGAGCCCGAAGCTCCGTGCCACGTCCGCGTAGCAGACATCGGGAATGCTTTGGGATTCGGCGAATTTCGGGGCGCCGGCCATGGCCCGCATCTCCCAGGTCACCTGGTTCAGATCGTTGTTGTGGATCACCGACACCACCAGCCGCGGGTCGGACCAGCCCTCCCAGTAGCGGGCTACGGTGAGCAGCTCGGCCAGACCGTTCATCTGCATAGCTCCGTCGCCCACGATGGCCACCGCGGGGCGGTCAGGGTGCGCGAACTTGGCCCCGATCGCGTACGGGACGCCAGGGCCCATGGTGGCCAAG
>JAFAWZ010000129.1 GCA_019241495.1 Acidimicrobiales bacterium
CGCCGGTCAGTTCCTCAACCGAAGCCTCCCGGTAGACGATACAGGGGTGTGCCGATATGGCCGATTCGTTCTGGGAACAAGGGCTCCCCGACCTCAGTAGTGGCCGCGACGACCTTCGCGACCGCTACAGTCGCGGCCGGGCCCACACTGGACGCCTTCAAGGACTTCCTGCGCGACGACCTCACCGGATTGGGCAGCCTCCTGGCTCTCCGAGCCCAGCTGGAGCAGCTGATCGATGGCTTCCAGCCCTTCGGAGCTCGACCGGCCCTGCTCCTCGTCGACATCGATGGCTTCGGCCCGATCAACTCCGTCTACGGCCGGTCGATAGGAGACGAGGTTCTGGCCATTACCGCGGCACGGCTACGCCAGCTCATCTCGGGAGAAAACGCAACCTACCGCAGCGGGGGCGACGAGTTCGCCGTACTCCTGGCGCCCATGCCCATGTTCGAGGCGGTGTCTTGGGCCGAGCAGCTCCAAGCAGCCCTGAGCGACACGTTCGAGATCGACGGGTCGATCGTGCCGATGACCGTGTCGGTCGCAGTGGTGATGCTCGGACATCGCCACCGGGTGGATGGGTTGCTGCGAGACGCCGACGTCACCATGTACCGGGCCAAGGCCGAAGGCGGGAACCGGGTCGACGTCTACAACTGGGAAGTTGACAGTTGGTCCACTGCCCGCAAGCGAGATGCGGCCCGGCTGGAGAAGGAGGTAGAGGAGCTCAGGCTGCAGAACCGGGTGCTCACCGAAGCACTTACCCTCGATCTGACGACGGGCATGCCAAATGCTCTGGCCTTCGAGGCCGACCATCTGCAGCTGTATGCCTGGCGCAAGCGCGCCGGAGAGGCGTACGCCGTACTCCTCGTCAGCGTGGACGGCGTGAATGAGTTCCGGGCCCGGTTCCGCACCCGTCAGGGCTCTGAGGCCATCGTCGGCGTGGGCCACACCGTACGTGACACGGTGCGCCAGTCCGACCGGGCCTACGCCCTCGACGAAGGTACGTTCGCCGTCCTGCTGCGGGGATCGACGACCAAGCAGGCGATCGGCGCGGCCCAGAGGATCAGGGCCAAGGTGGACAAGCTGGGCCTGAAGCACCCCGCCGACGGCGGCCGGCCGGTCACTGTCACGCTGGCCGCCATCGAGGCGGGGTACCGCCACGCCGAGGCCCAGGATGTCGTGACCGAGGTCAGCTCTCTGCTCCAGAGCGCGATCGACAAGGGGGGCGCTCGTATCGTCTGGCCCCATTGATCCCAGGTCGTGCGTTTGTCCGGTGTCGCATTCTCTGGTGGACCGACTGGTCGAGTGGTGGACCGACTGGTCGAGTCGTGGACCGACTGGTCGAGGCCACCCCGCTTCCGCCTCAGCTGCTGAGGGCCCACCGGTGACCCGGCGCTTTGTGACGCGAAGCCCTCTTCGTGGCGCGAAATCCGCACTATGTGCGGATAATGCGTCACATAACTCAAGATAGGTCACAAAGCACGAGCCCGACGCCGGGGCGCCGCACACGGAGGGCCGGGAGCGGGTGGACCAGAGGGGCCAGGCTGGCCCAGCGCCACCTGACATGAAGGTACGAACAAGAGGAACGCGCATTCAACTGCGATTGGCGCGCAAACCGGAAGACCCCGTTTCCCAAGCGGGAAAGATCCGGCGGGCACCGGCCGATTCCTGGACCATGCCCTTCGCGAAGCACGTTCGGCTCGCTCGGGTCCTGATCGTGATCCTCGTCGTCAGCGCGGGTGCCCTCATCCCGAGAGCGGCTGCGGCCCACTCCTCGACCGAGGAGGTATCCACGGCCTCCGCAGCGTCCAGTGCGGCGCCGCCATCAACGCTCGCACCGACGACCACAACGAGCACCAGCACAACGAGCACCAGCACGACCGTCCAGGCCAGCCCTCCGGCCAACCCGGCGCCCGTGCCGACCGCGGCCCCGCCGGCCCCGCCGGCCCCGCCGGCCCCGGCCGCAACGGTCGCCGCCAGCGACAGCGGGTACGGGTGCGCGGCGGCTCTGGCCTGGTTGTCCAGCCACTCCGCACCCGGGTTCAGCTTCCAATGCCCGGGGTACGCCCTCGGCCACCAAGCCATGACGTGCGACAACGTGGCCGGGGTATGCCCCAACGCCCGGCTCATCGCCATAGCCGTCCCTTGCCCGGCCGCCTACATGAACGAGGCCCACAACTCCTGGATCATCGCCGGCCTGGCCACCGGCACCATCGACCCCTACGGTCACTGCTAGTCGACTTAGAACACTGCGAAACGAATCAGCGACGCCAACCCGAACAGGACTGAGTAGACCGCGAAGGGCACGAGCGTCCTGGTCTTGAAGTACCGCGTCAGGAACAGGATGGCGGCAACCGACGCCACTACGGCTGCGATGCTGCCTGCCACCACCTGACCCCGGATGCCGCTGCCGAGAGGGCCGAGGAGGTCCGGCACCTTCAGCACTCCCGCCGCGAGTATCACCGGGGTCGAGAGAAGAAAGGCAAAGCGCAGGGCATTCTCGTTCGACAGCCCGCGGTACAAGCCGCCGACCATGGCGACACCCTCACGGCTGATACCGGCCAGGAGCGCGAGGCTCTGGGCCGCCCCGATCCAGATGGCGCTCCAAACCGTCAGCTGACGCGACAGCCTCGCTTCGGCCTCCGAATCGAGAGCGACCAAGTGGTCGTCACGGAGATTGCTCAGCCGGCCAGCCTGAGCCTCGGCCACAGGGGCCGAGGCGGCCATGACGGGTTCGGGATCCGGATCCGGAACAGCTCGCCCGGCGGGAGAGCGCCGCCGGAACCACTCGCCCGCGGCCAGGATCAAGCCGTTGAGGCACAAGAACGCCGCAGCTGCGCTGGGCTTGGCGAAGATGGTGCGGAAGGTGTGCTCGAGCGCCAGTCCGAGGATCCCCACCGGGACGGTGGCTATCACGATGAGCCAGGCCAGCCGCTCTATGTCCGTCTCTATCCTGCGGCGCACCACGCTTCGTACGAACCCGACGATCAGGCGGGCCCACTCCCGGATGTAGAACAGGAGCAGCACGACCGCGTTGGCGAGGTGCAACCCCACGATGAATGCCAGGTACGGGCTCTCCGAGCGCGACTCCTGCTGGACCAGGGTGGCCCAGCTACCCCCGATCCACGACGGGATGAGGACGGCGTGCCCCAGGCTGGAAAGCGGGAACAGCTCGAAGATGCCCTGGATGATGCCGAGCACGATCGCCTGGAACGTGTTCATGTGATAGATGGCCGGCTGATTTCCTGCCGCCGCCACGAAATGCATGTGCAAAACCCCCAACTCCGGGATGAATAGGATCAGAAAGCGGTCAAGGTAAGGGCCGGCCGGTCGCGCCCCGATCGGCATCGGCACGGCTGCGCACCCTGCGCAGCACCCACCACCCGATGGCTGCGACGATCACGACGGCGAAGACGATACTGACGTAGCTGAATGCCGATGCCACAGAGTGCCAGTTGGCGGCTACCGCGTAACCGACCCCGGCCAGGGCAAAGGTCCATGGCAGGCAACCGACCAGGGTGTACAAGGTAAAGCGGCCGACCGGCATCTCGGCTATTCCAGCAGGGAGACTGACAAAAGTTCGCACCACCGGCAGCACCCGGCCCACCAAGACGGCCACGTCACCCCGCCGGCGGAAGAAGGCCTCAGCCCGGTCGATGTGCTCCGGTTGGATCAGTATGTGCCGGCCGTATCTCTCGAGAAGTGGGCGGCCCCCGGCGCGCCCGACGGCGTAGGCGACCAGGGACCCGGCCAGGTTCCCGAGCGCGCCAGCCAGGCCGACACCGAAGAGGCCCACGTGGGCGTGACCGGCGGTGGCGAGCAAACCGCCGGCGAGGGCCCCCCCAAAGAGCATGATCACTTCACTCGGGATGGGGATGCACGCTGATTCGAGCAGCATCAAGAAGAAGATCGCCAAGTAACCGTGATGATTGATCTGGGTTGTCAGGAAGTGGGTCATCTACTTATCTGTCTCCTCTGGCAAATGGAGGCCTCAGTGCCTGCGACCGGACTACTCGGACGAAGAGAAGGCGGCATCTCACCGTGATGCGGATTCCGCAGTGCCACCAAGTCGTGTTCTGCCATGGCAGTGATGCCGCCGCCTCCTTTTCGTTTACTCAATCCGATCTCAGGCACTCAGCGCGCCGAACGGGCATGCAGATAGGCCTGCTCCGCGGTTTCGAAGACCTGCTTCGTGTCGTACAAACCGATCAACGCGGCCGCCACGGCCAAGACGGCCACGGCTACCAGCAGCGCCTCCCATATAGGGCGGCGATGCCTTGGCTGCGACAGCAGAGCCGCCACCCGGAGGGCCACGTCGGCATCTCCTACCCCCATTGCCATGGCACTGAGGCGGGCGAGCCCTGACGTTGTGGCCGCGACCCGGTCGATGGTGGCGGCCACCCGTTCCCGGTCTCCGATCGCATGGGCGGCGGTCTCGTCGGCCCACCGCTCGGTAGCCAGGCGCACTGCGGCGGGGACGTGAGAGAGCATCGGGTTCACCGCGGCGGCCATCGCGGCGGCAGCCCGGTGCAGGTCGTGACGCTGGTCCAGATGAGCCTGCTCGTGGGCCAAGAGGGCTCTGCGCTCGGTCCCATCGAGGGTCTGGAGCAGCCGGCGGCTGGCGATGACCCGGCCTGGCCAACCGGGCAGGGCGAAGGCCACCAGCTGATCCGATGGGATCACCACGAGAGAGGTATCGAAGGTTCGGCTGGCCTGCCAGGCCCTCATCAGGCGCCGGCCCCGCCCCGTCAACACCTTCGAAGACCGGGTCAGCTGAGCAGCCAGCACTACGGCAGACATCACGGCGACCGGCCAACGGATCGGGAACCACGCGGCCAGGCTCGACGCCGACCAGCCCGCAATCCCAGCGAAGAACCGGATCTGCCCGAGAGCCACGAACACGAAGATGGCCGGGACCACCACGGCGCTGCCGGCAACCAGGACCGATCCGGCCGACAGCAGCCAGGTCGCGGCGCGCCCCGGGCTGCAGCGGGCGACCCCGGGCGCGCACAAACCGAAGGCGGCCGAGGCGACTACGACCACCGCGGCCCATACGTCCACCGGGGCGATCATCGCTCGGACCTGTGGTCGAGCGCCTCTCGCAGCGCACCGAGTCCCTCCCCGTCCAGACCGTCCACGAACCGGTTCAGGACTCCCGCCCGATCAGATTCGTCGTCGAGAAGGGCCTGCATGCGCAGCGCGGTGAGGGCCGCGTGGTCGAGAACCGGCGCGTACGAGTAGACACGGCCGGTCAGCGTGCGATTCACCGCACCCTTCTCGTGCAGCCGGGTCAGGATGGTGGCGACGGTGGTATAAGCGAGGTCGGCGGCCAAGCGGACTCGCACGTCTTCTGCAGAGAGGGGCTGGTCGACGGACCACAGGGTGGCCAACACCTCCGCCTCGAGCGTCCCCGGCGCCCGCCGCCTCATACCCATCTCACCGGCCCCCATCTCGAAGCGCCCCTGGTTCCGAACATCGACCTCCATGGTAGTGACTGCTACGACAACCTTGTAGTCAGCCTTGTCGTCAGGCCGTTCGGAACTCGGATTTGGAAATCTTGACTTAACATCTTAGGTCTGCCTAAAATATTCATCACCGGTTGCCACAGCGGCGCCCGGTAGGGAGGGCTCAGGTGAGCGAGACTCGGACGCTAATCCTCGGGGCGATCGCCGGGATGACCATCCTGGTGGGATTGCCGCTGGGCCGAATGCGCCGTCCCGCCCCGGGCCTACGGCTGTTCCTCAACGCCTTGGCCATCGGGATCTTGATGTTCCTCATATGGGACGTCCTCTCCCACGCCTATACGCCGCTCGACACCGCCTTGTCGAACCTGCACGACCACAAAGGTGGGGTGTGGCCGGTGATCGGCTACGCGACCCTGTTCCTTGGCGGCATCGGCGTCGGATTGGTCGGCCTCACGGCTTACGAGCGCCTCCTCGGCCGCCGGCCCGTCCGCTTCGGGCCTGGAGCCATGGCCGCCGGTGAGTTGACCGCCCGTCGATGGCACGTGGCCGGCTGGTCACCGGCACGGCGGCTGGCGCTGCTGATCGCGATGGGAATCGGGCTGCACAACTTCGGCGAGGGTCTGGCCATCGGTGGGAGCGCAGCTCGCGGCGAGATCACCCTGGCCACGTTGTTGATCATCGGGTTCGGTCTGCACAACGCCACCGAGGGATTCGGCATCGTCGCACCCCTGGCTGCCGAGGCGGACCGGCCCAGTTGGCGATTCCTGGCAGCCATGGGCTTGATCGGGGGCGGTCCGACCTTCGTCGGCACCCTGGTCGGTCATGAGTTCACCTCTGAACCGATGAGCGTGATCTTCTTGACGCTGGCCGCCGGCTCCATCATCTACGTGGTGATCCAGCTGCTCGGCGTGGCCAGCAAGGCCGGTCGCCGCGAGCTGCTCATCTGGGGAGTGTTCCTCGGTCTGACGGCGGGCTTCGTCACCGACATGGTGGTGAGCGCAGCAGGCGCGTAAGCGTCTCGGTCGGTCTAGTCGTTCTCCCCGGGCCCTCTATCCAACAGTCGGCATTGCGCTGGCATCTGCTCTAATGGGAGACCCCTATGCCGATCCCGAAGAAGAGCTAGATGAAGCTGGCGACGGTACGCGGCGCGGACGGGGCGACCCACGCGGCGAGACTCGAAGACTCAGAAGCGGTGCTGCTCCCATTCGCCGACGTGGGCCATCTGCTCGCCAACAGCGGACGTTGGCCCACCGAGGCCGGCGAAACAGGTGAGCGCCGGGCCATCGAAGAGGTGACCTTTTGTCCGGTGGTGCCGGCCCCGTCGAAGATCTTCTGTGTCGGATTGAATTACCTGCGCCACATTCAGGAACAGGGTCGCCCTGTACCGGATCATCCCTCGCTCTTCGCCAAGTTCCCAGAAGCCATCACCGGTCCCTATGACGACATCGCGCTTCCCGGCACCTCCACTTCCGTGGATTGGGAGGCCGAGCTCGTCGTGGTGATCGGCCGCACCGTCCGCGACGCCGGACCGCAGGGGGCAGCCGACGCCATCGCCGGATTCACCACAGGGAACGACGTGAGCATGCGGGACTGGCAGCACCGAACGACCCAATGGCTGCAAGGCAAGACGTGGGGTTCGAGCTCTCCCGTCGGCCCCGTGCTGGTCACCACAGACGAGATCGGCAGCGCACGGCCCGATTTGCGGGTCAGCTGCCTGGTCGACGACCAAACGATGCAAGATGCGCGCACGTCAGACCTGCTGTTCGACCCGGTCCACATCGTTTCTTATGTGAGCACCATCATCACGCTCCGCCCCGGTGACTTGATATTCACCGGAACACCTGAGGGGGTCGGCGCGGCCCGTACGCCACCGGTCTTCTTGCAGCCCGGCCAGGTCGTGACCACCCGGATCGAGGGCATCGGCGAGATGAGGAACCGGTTCGTCGCGTCCGACTGAGCACCTGCGACCGACCCGAGTAAACGAAGAAGAGGCGGCGGCATCACTGCCATGTCAGAACACTGCTGGGCGGCACTGAGGAAATTCGACTCAGGATGAGATGGCGCCGCCTCTTCTTCGTCCAAGTAGTCCGGTCGCAGGCGCTGAGCACGGCGGACACGAGCCAGGCGGGCACGCGCCAAACAGATCCAAACGCCACCAATCGCAACCAATTAGCGGGTGACGCACACTAAACGGCCTTTTGCCGTATTCTGGTACGACGACTTCCCCACAACGCATAAGGAGTTGCAGTGTCAGCAAAGCTTGTAGTCACCCCGCGCAAGGGTGGCAGCCACATATCGTTGGTCGGCAAGACCGGCAAAGAGCTGCTCGGTTCCGTCGTGTTCACCGAGCCCAGAGCCAAGGGGGCAACTGTCCGGGCCCTCAAGGGTCTGCTCGGAGACGATGTCGTGATCGAGGACCACACGTCCACCTCGCCCGCACGCACGAGCCCGAAGACGGCGACCGCCGCAACCGCGAGCCGAGCCCGCAAGACCACTCGTAAGGCCGCTACCCGTACTACGCGTCAAACGGCTCGCCGCACCACCAATCCGGTCAAGTCGCGCGCCAAGCGCTGAGAGGCCCCTTCTGAGGTCAGCTGTCGGTTTGGGGCCGGACGCGTTGTAGCGCGTCTCGCACTACTGGCAGTCCCCAAGCAAACAGACGATCGATACCTCCTACCCCGATTATCGTCGTCGCCAGCGGCACGGTATCGGGGAAGAGGGTCCGTGTGTAGCGGTTCTCCGGAGTGGTAGACGAGTCGATCCAGGCCGCATCGGTCTTCTGGTAGAAGTGCTCCAGAGTAGCCATGAACGCCTGAATTCCCGGGCTGTACTGGGCGAGGGATTCGTCGTGGCCGATTCTGTAGGTGAACATGCCCTGACCGGCACGCAGGCAGCAGAGCATGGCGACCGGCCGGCCACCTGCCTCAAAGGACAGCAACGACAATCGACCTTCGGCCGTGAAGCGCTCGCACAGCTCGTGGAAGAAGTCCACGCTCTGCGGGCGACGGCCGAACGCTTGGCCGTCGGAACGCACCCCTTTCCATCCCGAGGCCTCGAGGCGGAGGAATTCCTTCACTGCTGCTTGGTCGCCGGCTCGGTCAACCAGTTCCAATGGGCCGATGCCGTCAGCGAGGCGGCGCCGTTGCTGGGCCAGCTTGCGCCGTCGATCCTTGCTCAAAGCGGCGCTCCAGTACCCGTCGTCGCCGTCCTTCCTGCGTAGGAAAGCCCGTTCCCACCTATAGAACTCCGAGACGGTCAGGCCCAGATGGGCGGCCGCTCGGCGCAGGTTATTGGCAGCTGGACCGTCGGCAAGCCATTCGCAGACCACCAGGCCGGATCCGAGGTCTCGCCGGTGTTCTCGGAGACCCGCGAGCAGAGTGACGGCTGCTTCCAATCCGCCCGATTCGTCGATCAGCGGCGTGCCCAGGCCCATGGCGCCCGGGATGCACCGAACGACGAGAGCGCGTCGTTGGAGCCGCCAACGATGCAGTGCGAATGGCAGGCAGGCGAGCCACCGGCCGTCTTCCTCGACCACGGCGAGGGTAAGCCCGGCCGCCTCCGGAAGATGACGGTGAGCCGTGAGCAGGCACTCGGGGGCGAAGAAGGCGTTGGGATCGCTCGACCGTTCGCTCAACTCGCTCCAGGCCATCTGGTCCGCAGCGGTGACATTCGCGACGGCGAGGATGCGGGCGCGCATCAAGAGGCGGTAAGCGCCACGTTGACGAGCTCGAAGCCCAACCTTCGTTGGAAATAGCGCAGGCCGGGACTGATCTCGAACACGGAGTTGACGAGGAGGAACCCGGCTCCCGCGCCGATCAGCTCCTCGATGATCGAGAAGTGGATGGAGTACCGGGCATAGCCGGACAAGTCGCTGTCGATGCCGACGCAGAGCCTCAAGACCGCCCAGTGCTTGTCTGCCACCAACAGCGCCACGTTCAGCGGCGCCCGGTCGGGCCCGGTTGCGACGAACACCCGGAGCCAGCCGTCACTCAAACCTCTTTCGCACCAATCGCGGTTGTCGACCAGCCAGTCGTCGTCTCGGGAAGCCAGGACCTCCTCCAGGCTGGCCCACTGCCGGTGGCGCCCGGTCACCTCGGAGCTGACTATGCCCCGCTCTTTGGCCCGCGCCAAGTTGGTTCGAACGGCCTGACGCTTGCCTCCTCGCAGGTACAGGTCGATGTCATCGGGGAGCTCCGCCAGGGCAACAGCGGCGCGGCGATCAGGAACGAGCAGTATCCCCGAAGCCAGTCGCGACCGGCGGCTCGGTGTGGGGCTGTGGCGGCTGTGCTTTCCTCTCGGACCGAGCAGGAGACGGCGGATCTCCTGCCCTTCATCGCCCGCGCTCAGCTCGACCGCTACGGTCGGCAGCTGATCGAGGGAGGCGGCCAACTTGGCCAAGCGCCCGCGATGACGAAGCGCCGACGCGACCAGCAGGGGGACACCCAGCCGGTTGTTCCCAAGATCCCAGGCCCGATGGACAATTCGACTGACCGCCTCGAATTCCTCGTCTTCGAAGCCGGGAAGAATCGACGAAGTCGACCGACCGGCAAGTCCCACAGCCAGATTGCCCACCACCTAGTGGCGCCGCCCCCTTTGGACGACCTCATAGTGGGCCAACTTTAGCCGCCTCCGGCGAGGCACCTCGTGAAGGGTAGGCGGGCCGGCTCAGCTCATCCTCTCGACGCGGCGAACATCCAGGTTTCTAAAGACCGGAGCGGTATCACAGAGTGTCTCCTTTTGCTTGGCTCGTAGCGACGTTCCAGCCGGTCCGATGGAACACGGGCCCGTATTGATCTCTGCGTCAACGGTTCACGATCCGGCCACGACGACGAAGCGGGGGACGGTGCCCAAAAGGCGGTTCGGAATCCGGGTGCCGACCATGCTGGCCCATTCGACGTCGACCAGCCGTATCAACCGTCGACGGGGCCACCCAGCTTCCTCGACCAGCGCGATGAGCTGCGACGGGTGGCACGAGTGCACGAGCGGCAAGGTGCGCACCAGGTCCGCATCGAACGGCGCGTGATGCTCCGGCGGCAACCGCTTCAGTCGATGCACCAGATCACGGAGCTGCTTGCGCCGGACCTCCAAAGGATCCAAATGTCCTCGGACCTGCTCGAAGAGCAACAAGCGGCCACCGGGAGCGATCTCCCGCCACCGGCGCACGGTGCCGACCGGATCCACCAGCAGCCAGATGACGCTTCGCTGCATCACTACGTCGAAAGGCCCGGGAGCAACGGCGGCCGGATCGCTCACCTCTCCCTTGACAGCGTGGACCGCCAGGCCGGCCCTGTCCGCTTTGGCGCGAAGCTGCTCCAGCATCCCTTTGGAGCTGTCAACGGCGGTGACGTGATGGCCCAGCTCAGCGGCCAACAGCGTGAGAAAGCCTGTCCCGGCGCCACAATCAAGGATCTTGGCGGGAGCAGGAGGCAGCAGGCGCTCCATAGCCGCCAGCCAGGCGGCCCTCTCGGCCAAACTGGTCGGGTGGTGCTCAGCTGACTGGTCATAGGTTTCGGAGTCTGAGTCCCAATAGGACTCCTGGAGCACGTCTTCCATTGGCCTCGATGCTTCTCTACCCTGCATAAGGTCTCTTCATCCCCCCTGTATCAGAGCCGGCGCGTTTCAGCGCATCACCAACCCTCCGTCTACGTGGAAGGACTGGCCCGTAACATAACTGGCCCGATCGGAGGCCAGGAAAAGACAGGCGTCGGCCAGCTCCTCCACAGTGCCCTGCCGGGGGATCGTCCGGAGAGGGCGACCCTGAGGGACGCCTTCCTGGTCGGCCATGTCGGGCGGGTAGTCCTCCGGGTTGCGGACTGTGTCGACCCCGCCGGGCACCAGAACGTTGGCTGTCACGCCCGAGTAGCCGAACTCGAACGAGATGGCCTTCACCAATCCGGTGAGGCCGGCCTTGGCCGTGACGTTGTGGGCTCGGTGGTGCCATCCCATGTAGCCATCAGGGCCGCCCAAGGCGACGATCCTGCCGAAGCGGCGCGCCGCCATTCCAGGCAGGACCAGCCGGGACAGGTAGAAGAGTGACGACAGGTTCGCGCTGATCGCCGCGTCCCAGTCGGCCGGGCTGATGTCCAGGAAGGCCTGGAAGCGGCGGCGGGCCGCGTTGCTGATCAGGTAGTCCACCGGGCCGAGCTCCTCCACCGTCCGGCTCACGATGGCCTCACACTGCTCGGCGTCGCCGAGGTCACCCGTGACGACGAGCGATCTCACCCCTCGGGCCCGGGCCTTCGCCGCGACAGCCTCGGCCTCGTCGATGCTGGTGCGGGCGTGAACGGCGACATCCAGTCCGGCGGCGGCGAAGCCGAGGGCGATGGCCCGCCCGATATTCCGCGCCGCACCGGTAACCAACACGGTGCTGCCAGTGAAATCACTACGTTCCAGCATGCGAGTTTCCTTTCAGAAGCTGTCGCAAAACTACTTCGAGGTGGGCCACTTGACGACCCGCTACTTCACACCACGCCCTCCTCCGCCAGCTCGTCTACCTCCCCGGGTGTGAGCCCAAGGACCTCGCCGTAGACCTCATAGTTGTGCTCCCCGTACACCGGAGCGCCTTTGTCGATGGGGCCGCCGATGTACGGCGGGGTCTCGCTCATGTCGAAAGGAACCTTGGCAACCGGCCACTCCCCCACGGCCGGGTTCGGGACCTCGGTCAACCAACCCAGGTGGGCCAGTTGGGGATCGTGGTCACATCGGTCCTCCGCCGTCTGGGCGACACCGGCGGGCACGCCCGCGCTCTGCAGGAGGGCCATGGCCTGGTAGGCATCCTGACCGCCAGTCCACGAACCGACCAGGACGTCCAGCTCATCGGCGTGGGCCACGCGGTCCTCCAGGGTGGCCAAACGTGGATCGGACAGCCATTCGAGGTGGCCTGTGGCGCGGGCCAGGGCCTCCCACTCGACCTGTCCGGGGCAGGTGACGGCCAGCCAGCGGTCCTCTCCCGCGCAGCGGTACACGCCCTCTGGGCGGGCCAGCCGGTAGGGCGACCGGTTCCCACTGCGGTGCCAGCCACGACCGTTGGCCGACCAGTCGAGGACGGGGAGGGCAGTGGTGTATATACCTACCTCGCTCTGAGATGCTTCGATCCACTGGCCCTCGCCGGTAACCTCGCGCTGGTAAAGAGCTGTCATGACAGCCAGGGCGAAGCTGTAGGCACCCAACCAGTCGAGGTACGAGTAGCCCCAACCGGTCGGCAGGGCCGGTTCGGGTAGCCCGCCCATGTCGGTGACGCCCGACAACGATCCGGCGATCGGCCCCACGGCCCGGAACCGCCCGTAGCGCCCTGATTGGCCCATGCCCGATTGTTGGGCGTAGATGATCGCCGGGTTGAGCCGCCGCAACTCCTCGTAGCCCAGGCCCCACCGGTCGAAGACGCCGGGGGAGAAACCTTCGGCCACGACGTCGGCCCAGCGCACGAACTCGCGGGCCATCTCCTTGCCCTTGGGGTGGCCGACGTTGAGGGAGATGCCGCGCTTGCCGGGGTTCTTGTTGTTGAACTGTCCCCCCATCGGCCCGGTGGCTGGCGCGGCCAGCGGAGCAGTGGCCGCCCGCCGGGCCTCCCGGCCGCCCTCTGGGAAACCGCCACCTCGGGTGTCGGGGTGCTCCTTCCACTCGACCTTGACCACATCGGCGCCGAGTGCGGCCAGAAAGCGGGTGCCGCCGGCAGAGGCCAGGAACCAGGTGAAATCGAAGATCTTCACGCCTTGCAGGGCGAAGGGCTGGCCGAGCTTGGAAAGCCGGAGCTTCCCCGATGACGGCGTAGTTGGCCCGCGTCGAGGTACCGCTGGCGTGCGTTGGGGCTCGGCCAGCACGCGGGCCGTGTCCTCCCCCACCAGCGGGGCCCGCCGCCCGGACTGCCAGGCCGAGCCGGTGGCGATCCATTTGCTCGTCGGGTAACGAAAGGACCGGCCGTGCTCGGGGTGTTCGATATCGCTGAACGTGCCCCGCTTCAGCCAGTGGTCGTCGAGCGCGTTCTCCGGGGGCTTGCGTATCGGGGCGCAGAGGATCCCCGCTTCTTGCATCTCCTCCCAAGGCAGCTCGTCCAGGGTGAAACGCCGGACGAACCGCTGCACCAGCTCGGTATTGGCCGATGCCGAGGACGTGGTGCCGGGGATCTCTCGCGAGCCGGTCTCGGCGGCGACCTGCTCGCCGGCCAGAGAACCGGCCATCCCGTACCGGTCGAGAAACGCGCCGAGCCGGCTGCGGTCGCGAGAGCCGATGCTGACCACGTTCAGCCAGCGCCCGTCCTTGGTGTGGACGATGGTCAGGTGCTCGCCGACCTTCGGTCCGGCATGACGACAGGTCTGACGGAAAAAGGGCTGGCGCTGCACCACCCAAGCCATCAGATCGGTCTCGGTGTTCTTCGATACCGCCTCGTGCACAGCGCACGAGACGAGCTGGCCCCGCCCGTCTCGGCGGCGGGCAATGAGAGCGGCGACGATGCCGAAGGCCAGCTGCTCCCCGGCGATGTGGAAGGCCTGGAACGCCTGGGGCGCCATCGGCGGCAGGTCGTAGTGGCCGCCGGGCTTGGGGTCGTACCCGCAGTTCATGAGCGGTCCGCCCAAGGCGAGGTGCACCAGGTCGGAAGCACGGTAGTCAGCCCAAGGACCGTCGTCGCCGAACGGGGAAAGGCGGGCGTGGACGAGGGCCGGGAATCGCCGGCGGAGCACGTCGCCCGCCAACTCGAGTCCGGGCAGGCAACCACGCGGGGTGGAGTCGAGCAGCACGTCGGCCCCCCCGACCAGCTGGGTGAACCGCTCCCGGTCGGCGGGGTCGTCGAGGGCGAGCACGATCGAGCGCTTTCCCCGGTTGTATGCCCAGAAGTAGAGCGAACGGTCGGCGCCCGCTCGATCGTCCAGGAAGGGCCCGATGCTCCGGGTCGGGCTTCCTCCCGGCGGTTCGATCCTGATCACTTCCGCCCCGAGCCCGGCGAGCGTGAGCCCGCAGTACTCGCCCTGCTCGTCGCCGATCTCGATCACCCGGATGCCGTCGAGGGCGCCCCGAGTGCTATCACCGGACTTTGACGTCACGTCAATGCGCCTCCTGGCCGGATGGCCGTCCCCCATCCACCACCGCCCATCGCAGGAGCGTGACCTCCGGAGTCACGTCCTCGAAGACTCCCTCGACCCGGGCCCCGACGAAGATGCCCTCCAGCGGCGGGGTGACCTGGGCTATGAGGCTCGGTCCGTCGTCGAGAGATACCCGGCCCACTGCGTAGGGGATATCGCCTTTGAAACCGGGATGAAAGGCCCGGTGGTAGACGATGTAGCTCCACAGCTCACCCGTCGGCCTCAGGTCTTCCCACACCGCGTCGGGAGACAGGCACTCCGGGCACAGCCGGGCGGGGGGCCAGCGGACATACCCGCAGGCCGAACAGCGCGGCATCCGCAAGCGTCGCTCCCGGAGGCCTTCCCAGAACGGACCGGTCTCCGGGTCGTTCGGGTGAGGCAGCGGCTTGGTGTAGATGGGATCGGCCTCGGTGCGGCTCGGTTCGGTCACGTCATCTCCGTCCGCACTACGCGTGCGTCGAGATGATCGACGCGGCGCCTTTGGTGAAGGTCATGGTGGAGCAGTATTGC
>JAFAWZ010000052.1 GCA_019241495.1 Acidimicrobiales bacterium
GGTCTCGCCCAGAGCGCGGCCAAGGCCGAGCATCACCCCCCCAATTATCCCACCTTTGCCGAAGGGAAGGACCACCGACCGGATCATTCCCCATCTCGTCGCTCCCAGGGCGTAAGCTCCTTCGCGCTCGCCCGCCGGAGCTTGCGAGAACGCCTCCCTCATCACCGCGCACATGATCGGTGCGGCCATCATCGATACGACGATACCTGCGATAAACGTGGAGGCCGAGTATTCAGTTAAGGAGCCACCCTTGACCTCGAAGATAGGAATCCATCCGAGCCACGTGGAGATCCAGCGTGAAACCCCGATCACGTGCCCCTGCAGGATCTCGAAGCCCCACAGACCGTACACAACGCTTGGCACCGCTGCCATGAGATCCACGGTCGAGACGAGAAAGCGCTGGATCCAACCCTTGGCTATCTCGCATATGAAGAGAGACAGACCGAGGGCCAGCGGTATTGACACTACCATTGCCACCAGTGCGATCAGGACCGTCCCGGCCATCACCGCCGCGATGCCGAAGTGGTGGGTATCGGTGTTCCACGTCTGCGTTGTGATGAACGAGAAGCCGGCAATTCTCAGAGCCTTGGAAGCCTTGGCGAAGAGGAACAACCCGACCAGACCGGTAATGGAGAGGACTCCCAGACCGGCCGCGTAGGCCGATAACCGAAAAACCTTGTCGCCCCGGCCGAAAGAGGCGCGGATCCGGCGAGCCTCAGCCTTCGGGCCCGTCGGCGCCAGCTCGGGGAGGGTGGTGGTCATGCTCGACCGCCATCGGCCACCGCGAAGCGTTGGGCGTCCCTTCGGGAGGCCCGCACCGCACGTCGCCGCTGCATCTTAGAGAGCTGCCCTGGACCACGACCCCCAACTATCCGGGCGATTGCGAACAGGACGATCACCACCAACAGAAGGAAGGCGGCAACCGCGAAACCCCTTTCGACCATGGTCTTTATGCCGGTCTTGACCAGCTCATAGGCCGCCAACGGCAGAGACACCATCGGTCCCCGCAGCGGGTTGGTGTTCATATAGGTCGTGTACCCGGCGGTCAACAATACGGGCGCCGTCTCGCCTATACCCCAGGCCACTGCGAGAATGACCGATGTGGTCAGGCCTGATCGGGCCGTAGGAAGGATTACGTGCCAAACCGTTCGCCATGTAGGGGCGCCCAGGGCGCATGAGGCTTCGCGGAGGTTACCAGGGACGAGGCGGAGCACCACGTCAGCCGCTCGGATCATGATGGGCAGCATGGTCACACTGATCGCGAGTGCCGCCGCCAGTCCCGAGTGGCCCTCATGAAGGGTCACTATCCACGTGATGTAGATGAACAGGCCGGCAACGATCGAGGGCAACGCCGTCATGGCTTCGACGACGGTCCGCACGAGCCGCGCCACTGGACCTCCGACCTCGCTCAGGAACACCGCACAGGTGATTCCGAGTGGGACCGTCAGAACCAAGGCGATTCCGACCTGCCACAGCGTCCCTACGAGGGCATGAGCCGCTCCGCCTTTGCTTCGCGGCGCAAAATTGCCTGTGGTCGAAAGGTCCTGTGTGTAGAAATTGAGGTGGCCCAACGGTCGGTGGCCTCTCCAAACCGTCGACAGGATGACCCAACTGAGCGCCCCTAAAGCCAGCATCGCGGTCGAGTACAACACCGATGTCATGATCTTGTCGCGGACGGTCGGACCACGCTCGTTTATTGACACCAAGACGGCGTAGGCGACCAAGAAGATCACGTAAAAGACGATGACGAAGCCAATCAGCCCAGAAAAGGATGCGAGGACACCGAACAAGAGATACGTCGTGCAGAGCGACACGAGGAGCGCGCCCAACAGGTTGTAGACGTCACTCGAAGTGACTTGACGAGTTCGCCGCCGCACCGGTGGCGGTAGACCCACATGGGCCCTCCGGGGGACGACGGTCCGACGGGTAGGACCGAATTCGATGGTTGGGTCCGACGAGCCATCCTCGAACCGCACCGATCCGCCGTCAAGGCGCTCTTGGGGTTCGGGGCGCCCGAGCAACACAGAGGCTAGGCCCCGGGCATCTGGGCCGTTACTCACGACCCTCTATCCTTGCCAAGTCAGCTAATCGGCGGGTTAACGCGGCGTGTACAGAGGGCTAACTGTGAACAAAGCTTGGGAGGGTGGCGGCATCGGACTCCCCGTTAGCTCAGCCTGGGCGGACCTGCCCGCTTCCAATCACCAGGTACTTGGCGCTGGTCAGCTCTCGAAGCCCCATCGGTCCTCGGGCGTGCAGCTTCTGGGTGCTGATTCCGATCTCCGCTCCGAAGCCGAATTCATGGCCGTCGGTGAAACGGGTGGACGCGTTGACCACGACGGCTGCCGCGTCCACCTCGTGCTGGAAGCGGCGCGCCGCTTCGATGTCGTTCGTCACAATGGCCTCGGTGTGCCCGCTCCCGAACCGTCGGATGTGCTCGATGGCGTCGTCGATCGACCCCACAACTCTCACGCTCAGGATCAGATCGAGAAACTCGCGCCGGTAGTCGTCTTCGGTCGCATCGAGGACCCGATCAGGGCCCAATATGCTCCGCGTCTCGGGATCTCCCCTCAATTCGACCTCCGCCAGCTCGGCTTCGAGGAGTGGCAGGAAGGTCGAAGCGATGGATCGATGCACGAGCAGCGACTCGGCTGCGTTGCAGACGCTGGGCCTCTGAGTCTTGGCGTTGACGACGATCGCACGAGCCATGTCGAGGTCCGCCGTTCGATCGACATACACGTGACAGTTACCGTCGCCGTCGATTATGTAGGGGACAGTCGCCTCCTCCCTGATCGACTCGATCAGAGATGGACCGCCGCGGGGAATGAGGCAGTCGACTATCTGGTCCAGGCGCATCAGCTCCCGCGCCGCCTCATGGCGGGTGTCTTCTATCAACACCAAGGCGTCAGAGGGCACCCCCGCTTTCTCATAGCCATGTCGAAGGCACTCGGCGATGGCAACATTGGACTGCAGAGCCCCCGAGCTGCCTCGCAGCAGCGCCGCGTTGCCGGACTTGAGGCAGAGAGAAGCCGCATCGCTCGTCACGTTCGGCCGGTTCTCGTAGACGATCGCTACTACTCCGAGCGGGACCCGAACCCGGCGTACCTCGAGTCCATTGGGCATCACCCACCCGTCGACAATCTCCCCGACCGGGTCGGGCTGGGCTGCGACCTCGCGTATGCCGTCCGCCATGGCTCGAACCCGAGCGGGCGTAAGCCTCAGCCGGTCCACGACGCCGACGCCGGTACCCGCTTCAGTGGCGGTGAGCAAGTCAGCCGCGTTCGCCTCCAATACGGAATCGATGCGGGATTCGAGTAGGTCTGCCGCCGATGTCAAGGCTGCGTTCTTGACGTCGGTCGACAGCGTGGCCAGCACGATAGACGCCTTCTTGGCTCGTGCCCCCAATACCGTCAGAGACTCCGCACCCATCGACCCAACCTTATCCGTCGATGTGAGCAACAGAGCAGGTCGGCCGGACCATCGACTTCAGGTCCTTCTGGACCCCAGCCGACGGATGAGCAACAGGCCGCCGCCGATCGTCAGCATGGCGACGACTGGCATCATGACTGCGTAGTGGACTTCAGGTAAGACGGCTGGTGGACAGGTAGTGCCGTCGGCGACGCGGTGGGAGGCCGGGTCGAGCTGGGTCGCAAGGATGGCGAGGATAGCGAATGCCCCAAGCTCTTCTGCATGACGGGATCGTCGACGGCGGGACGAGACCACCAGAAGGGCCCCGGCGACGATGGCCGCAACGCTCAATGTGACGCTCGCCATCAGGTTGGCGCCAGTGAACGCGAGGCCCCCACCGGATCCTCCTGAGCCGGCGCTCGACGGCACTCCGGCTTGGAGGACTTGTGACGACGCGGAGGTAGGTACCCCCGTCGTAGTGGTCACCGAGTTCGGTGGGCTGGTCGAGCTCGGGGTATCGGTCGTGCTGCCACCAGAACCCAACGCGCTGCAGTCTGTGCTCAGGAGTTGGGCCCCAGCTGGCATCGGCCTAGACACGACCACGATCCCGGCGATCACCACAGCCACCATCACTCCACTGAGGCTGATCACCCCGCGGGCGCGCCTGTATCGCCGCTGATCGCCCCTTACCGCTGCCACGGTCCCGAATGTTACGTTACATTACGACGTTTGAAAAACAGGCGGACTAATTAGGGCAAAGCACCTCTATTACTCTCGCCTTCAACGATGTCGCCGCGAGCCTCAGATCGCAGCCTTGTGCCTGTGCCGGCGCCGGCTCCATAGACCGGCACTCACCAGAATGGCTCCCGCCGCTATCGGAAGCCCCACAGCCAGCGGCGCTTCAGGAAGCTGGCTACTGCTGAACAGAGGTTGCCAAGTGACCTGTGCGTTGTTCGTGTGATTATTGGTCACGAACACTTGAGTGGGATTGCCAAGGGTTTGGTCCTCGACGATGATATTGCTTCCCTTCTTGACGGCCACCCACGCCGCGGTGGGGGCCGCCCCGCAAGCTGCCCGGGTGAAGCAGCCGTCGGCCGGCGCGTAGACCGCCTCGATGAAGGAGTACCCGGTGTCAGCCGAAGGAATGGCGCCCCACAGGGCTGCGTCCTGAGGCGCCGGAGTCGTATAGCCGGACATGGTGAAGGGAATGTTGTTGCTGCCCTGGTTCGTGTTGCTGGTCGTGCCAGTCGCGTAGCCGGGACGGCTCGAATCGAAGAGGATCGTCGACCCGTCCGGCGACCAATCGGGATGCTCGTCACCCGGCGTTTGGCCTGCTCCAGTGCTGCCGGTGGCACAGGTCGGACATCCCGCGATCGCCGACAGGTCCACGTCGGGCGACGATCCGCCGAAGAGGTTCGTGCCGCTGATGCTCGCCACATGTACATGGCTGTGCACGTCGACGTACAAGATCCGGTCAGGGAAGTTTGGGTTGATCTCAGGCCGGTTGCCGTCTCCGTCGCCCGAGCCGTTGTTCGGCGGAGCGACGTTATTACTTGGAATGCTGGCGATCCGCTGCGGCTGACTCGAGGGGGAGCCGCCTGAAAGCTGTTCTGTCCAGAGGTCGCAGGCTGCGCTGGATGCCGCCGCGCAGCGGATCCAGGCCAGGACACTTCCGTCCGCGGAGACCGTCGGTGCGTAGTCGAAACCGCTAGATGTCTGGGCGGGCAAGTCGGTGAACTGGATGGCGTTGTCCGAATACGAGGCGCAGCCGTTCACGGTCCCCGCAGGGACACACCCCGGGGGGTTACCGACCACGGTGTTCGGGAAGGCCACCGAGTAGATGGCGTTCTCCGAACCGCGGAAGCTGGAGAAATATACCGTCTTCCCGTCGGCGGAGAAGTAAGGCATGGAATCAGGTTGTCCAGCCGTAACGGGCAGGTAGTGGTTGTAGGGAGACGGGGGGTTCTGGGGGGTCTCAGCCGTCCCTGGGCAGGTGAGGTTGGATTGCGACGGACTTGCCGTCCACAGCTGCTGGCCACCGCCGTTCGGGTCGTTGGTGACGCAGATGGCGGACCAGACCAGGTTGCCGTTCTGCTGCCCTGCGAAGGTGGCTCCTGCCGGGAGGGGCGCGGCCGTGGCCAAGCCGCCACTCATCATCGCTGCTCCCGCCGCCACCAGTAGCTTGTAGATGCGCACGGCGCGATCCCTTCTTCCGGTATTGCGCCAGCATGGACGGCCAAGGTGAACTCCTTGGGCTATTGAGGTGGAACTTAAGTAAACGCGGGGGTGAACACTGCTTCGAAAGTTCCCGATCAGGACTTGTTCACGTCAGATGTAACGGACCGCCAGGGGTCGACGGCTTCCCTTCCCGGTCACACCCCATCGGTAGCATTAACTCATGGCCACCCGCCACGCCTTCACCGTCGAGGAATGGCACCAGATGGGCGAGATCGGCGTCTTCGACGAGGACGCCCGTTTGGAGCTGCTCGACGGCGAGGTTATGGAGATGGCGCCCATCGGAAGCCGGCATGCCGGCTGCGTGTCCCGGATCACTCAATTGCTGGTCCGGGCGGTTGGCGAGAGTGGGCTGGTCAGCCCCCAGAACCCGGTGGAGCTGGACAAGCGGTCAGAGCCCCAACCAGACCTGGCGGTACTCAGGCCTCGGACTGACTACTACACCACTTCGCATCCCATACCAGATGAGATCCTGCTTGTCATCGAGGTGGCGGACTCCAGCCTCGCCTACGACCGGGACCGAAAGGCTCCCTACTACGCCCGATCAGGCATCGCGGAGTGCTGGATAGTCGATCTGACCCACGATGAGGTGATCGTCATGAACGTCCCCTCCCCACACGGCTACCGCCGGGTGCAAGTCACGCACCGGGGCGAGATGGTGGAGATAGCTGCCTTGGCTGGCGTCCGCCTCGAAGTGTCCGACCTCCTCCCGCCCCCCTACCCGGCATAGGACACGAAAGGTGATGACAGGTAGCTGCATGAATCGCAGGGTGAACAGTGGACGGTAACGGAGTTGCTTGCCGGTTAACGACACCGGATCGCCGCCAAGATCCCCAGGGAAGTCCCCAGCTTGTCCTCTTCCCGTCGGCGGGGATGTGGCGCACAATCGGACAACGAAAGCTCGGGCCATGTCGGGAGGGCTTCATGACCGTGACCGTTAACCCGCAGGTGACCAGTCCGGCCCGGATGGGCCGCGATGGCCTCGGGGCGGACCAGCTCGACGATGCCGTCCTGCGCATGTTCGCCCTGGTCCGGGAAACCCTCGGCGGGGCGACCGAAGCCTTCCTGGCCGGCGACCGCCAGGCAGCCCGGTCCCTGGTCGAGCAGGACCAGGTGATCGACGCGCTACACCAAAAGGCCCAGAAGGTGGCCACCCGGGAGCTGCTGAAAAACGGCGAGGAGAGCTCCCGGCGTCGGCTCCTGCTCATCCTGGCGATACTTCCGGAGCTGGAGCGCAGCGGCGACCTGGCCGAGCATATTGCGGCCTACGCGGTCCAAGGCTTGGCCCGCTGGCTGACACCCAAAGCACGGAGCCTGGTGGCCCAGATGGGCTCGCTGGGATCGGAGATGTGGGGTCTGGCCGAAGAGGCGTACGCGGCCCGGGATGGAGGAGTTGCGTTGATGCTGAGGATGAAAGACGACGAGATCGACGATCTCCACGTCACTTTGACCGCCGAGTTGGCCGCCGCTAGGGTCTCTGTACCCGTGGCTATCCAGATGGCACTAGTAGCTCGATACTTCGAACGCCTGGGAGACCATGCGGTCAACGTGACCCGCCAGTTGCAGCATGCCGGACTCGGATCGAGCAACGCGGTGAGGAGCGCAACATGAGCTGGGCTGTAACCATGGAAGGAAGATCTGACCCTGGGGGCATCGTGCTGCTCTTCGACGACCGGTCTGAGGCAGAGAGCATCGCCCACGAGATCCGCACCCGCGGCACGAGCGTCGTGGTGAAGTCGTACCCCGGCCCCGGGGCGCCGGCCAACCGGCCCACCCGACCGCAGGTCCAACCCGCCCCGCAGTAGAGGCCCGGCGGGGCCGGTTGACCAACCGGCTGGACCCTGACTTGCTCGGGCGCGCCCGCCACTAACTTGACGGTGTCAACTGCCATCGCGAGGGACAGCCGCCGTTGCAACTAGTCGTGGTCCGCCACGCACACGCCGAGCCGAAGAAGACCTGGACTGGCCCCGACGCGGACCGGCCCCTCGTGTCGCGCGGGCGACGGCAAGCCAAGAGCCTGGCCGCCCTGGTCGGGCGGCGCCGACCGGTGAGGCTCATCTCCAGCCCGGCGACGCGCTGCCAGCAGACCGTGGAGCCCTACGCCCGACAGACCGGCTCGAAGGTGGAGCTGTCCGGCAGCCTGGCCCGCGACGCCGGTCCCGCAGCCCTCGATCTGGTCAAGCAGTTGGTGGCGGACAACGCATCGCCGGTCCTGCTCTGCACCCACCGAGAGGTAATCATCGAGTTGCTGCCCCAACTGGTCAGGGACGCCGAGATGAAGCTAGTCCACCGGCTACCGGGAGCCAAGGGAGGCGCGTGGATCCTCCACTTTCGCGCCGGCAAGCTGGACAAGGTGGACTACCGCCCGCCTACCGCCTAGCCGCCTTCCCCCAGACCCTCTCGTTTCAATTGTTTCAATTCAACGGCGCGAGGGGTAGGCTGGCAGGCATGGCCCAGCAGATCTATGCGGACGTGCTGGCTCGAGCCGAGGCCCGAGCTCAGGTCGATCCGGAGTTCGCTGACCTTTTGACCGAACTGGTGAACATCCCGACTGGTACCGCCGGCGAGCTCGACCACCTGGCCGCGGTCAGGGTGAACGACCAGCGGCGACGAGAAGCGTTCGACCAGTTCCGGGCCGCCGCATTGACCACGGCCCAAGTACAGGACCGTCTCGGGTTGGCCACCCCCCAGGCGGTTCACCGGTTGCGCAGCAGAGGGAGGGTCATCGGGATGCCCGTCGGCAACCACACCCTCTTCCCCTCCTGGCAGCTCAGCGGTGACGCTCTCCGGCCAGACCTCTCCAGGATCCTCGAGCTGCTGCGGCGCTTCACCGACGATCCTGTCGTGGCCGACCGGGTGATGCGACTCGTGAGGGACGACCTGGGCGGCCTGAGCGTGATCGCCGCGCTCGACCGGCCTGACGTCCGGGATCGGGCATGGACCGCGCTCGCTGAGCTGGCGGCCTGACCCACCCCGCTCCGCTTCATGTACGGAGATTTTCCGCCGACCCGACCGGCCGGCCTCCGCCGACGCACCCTTCGAACCGGCGCGGTTTGGTGGCGGATCGACGCCCAAGCAACGGAAGAATGGTCATGGACGGGATTCTCCGAACCTCGTAACCGCTTCGACCCAGAGTCTGGTGGGTTCCGGGTCCGTTACGCCGGGACAAGCCTGGCCGGGGCCGCCCGTGAGCGTTACGAGGCCACCGGGCGCTACATCCCGGTGGATCACGCCGGCCACCACCTCGTCCGGCTCCAGGCCCGCCGACCGGTAACAGTGCTCGATCTGCGCACCGACCGCAACCTCGACGCGCTCGGACTCGACGACCGGGTGAGCACCGGACGCGAGCCTCAAGTGTGGCAGGCATGCCACCGCCTGGTCGACGCAGCCCGCCACTGGTGGAGCGACGCCTCGCTCGACGGTCTGGTGTACCGGTGCCGGACCACGCCCTCCGGCTCCACCAACCTGGCGTTCTTCTCTCTCGATCCGTTCCAGGCCTCGAGCCGCAGGCTCGATGAGTGCCCGGCTGAGCTGGCAGATCTGGTTCTTCGTAGCGGCTTCACGATCGGATTCGACCTGCGAGCCGGTAACCGCTTGGGAAGGTCGCCCCGACCGCGGCGATCGTCGCCGATGGCTGGCCATGATATCACTTGTCAATTGTGATATCATGTCTGAAATGAGGCAGCTACTGCTCAGACTGCCAGACGAAGTTCATCGGCGACTGGCCGCCCGTGCCGGTCGCGAAGGACGGAGCATAAACGCGGTGGCCGGCGAGATACTCGATGCGGCGGCCGACGCTGACGAAGGAGACCGCCGAGCTCGGATGCGGGCCCGGGCCGCGGCATTGGGAGTTCTTCGCTCCACCCCGGCGCTGACGGTCAGCACGACGCGCCGTCGGCGCATCATCGCTTCGACCCGCGGCATCGGGCCATTGGTGGATGAGCTGTTGAGAGAAGAGCGGGCACGGGAGTGATCGTGTACGTCGACTCGTCGCTGCTGGCGCGTGCTTATCTCGCCGACGAGCCGGGACACGACGACGCGGAGACAATGCTCGCCGATCCCCACCTCGGATTGATCACCGGCACCTGGACCAGAGTCGAGGTCTCAGAAGCACTCGTCCGTGCCGCCCGGGCCGGGCGGGGAGACGAAAGGGGCCTGCTCTCCCTGCTCGACGCGGATCTTTCAGAAGACGGTTCCGTAGCGGTTATCACCGCGCCCCAAGACGACATTGAGGATCACGCACTGCACCTCGTGCGAAAGTACGCGATCCGGGCCATGGACGCACGGCACCTGGCGGTGGCCGTACTGGTGGCGCCAAGCCTCGTAGAACCTGGAGAGGAGGTGGGCTTCGCCACTCGTGACGAGGCCCAGTCCAGCGTGGCTAGGACGTTGGGCTTGCAGACGGTCTGAGAGCGCGCTCGAGAGCTGCGCTACGGGAGGGAACGGCCATCCCCCCGGTGAAGTTGATTCCCCAGGACCCAGGTCCGCCCGCCCCGTACCCTGGTGTGTGGTGTCGAACCTCCCAGAGCCGCTCCGCCGCCGAGACGTGGTGCTCCACCCAAGCCTGCTCAAGGCGGCGGTGTCACCAACCGCGGTGGCCGCGACCGCGGTCGGTGCGGGAATCGGGGCCCTCGACCAGTCGATCGCCTTGGCTGTGGTGCTGGCCGTCGTGGGGTGGGGAGGACGGATGGTCGCCGCAGTGATCGCCAAGGCCCGTCGAGAGCGGGCCGCCCGGCCGCGACCGGCCCAGCTCGACCCGTGGTCGGTGCCCGAGCCGTGGCGGCAGCTGCTCCAGCAAGCCGGCGCCGCTCAGCTCCGCTTCGACCAGACGGTCGACGACTGGCCTGAGGGCCCGATCCAGGAGCGCCTGATCGCTCTCCGCCCGAGGTTCTACGCCGAAATGGACCTAGTAGGCGCCATGGCCCGACGCGGCGCGGCCCTGACCGGATGGACCGGCGCCGCGGGAATGTCGAACCGCCCGTCGGCCAACGCCCTGGCCGGCGAGCTTTTGCGGGCCGAAGCCGAGCGAGCCCGTCTGGGCGGGCGCTCACCGGGACGCGAGGCCCAGCTGGCTCGGGCCGAGGAGGCCGTCGCGGCCCAGCTCCGGGCGCTGCGCAGCTCGGAGGACGCGGCCGCGGTCGTGCACGACCGGCTCCGGGTGGCCGTGGCCCGCCTCGACGAGACCATCACCACCGTCCTGGTCCTCGGCGCGGAGGTTGGCTCGTTGGGCCACGTCGAAGGGGTGGTCGACGCCCTCCAGGACCTGAACGACGAGATGACCGCCCTGCACACCGGGCTGTCCCAGGCGGCCGGAACCCCGCCCGATTCTTTCACGCCGTAGCATGTCCTCCATGGGCATGATCGATGTGCTGCGCCGCCAGTGGCGGTACTACACCGCCAAGACGCAGAGCCGCTTGGAGGAGTCCGCCGACCCGAAGGTCCAGCTCGAGCAGGCCATCGGCGACGCGCAGGAGCAGCATCGCCGGCTGGTGGAGCAGGCGGCCAACGTGGTGGCCAACCAGAAGCAGCACGAGCTGCAGCTGAACCGGGCCATGGAGGAGCTGGAGAAGGTGAACCGATCCACCCGCCAGGCGTTGATGATGGCGCAGGACGCCGGAAAGTCAGGCGACACCGACAAGGCCCGCGAGTACAACCAGACGGCCGAGGCGTTCGCCAACCGGCTCATCGCCACCGAGAACCAGGTCAACGACCTGAAGACCCTGAGCCTGCAGTCGGCCCAGGCCGCCGACCAGGCCCGAGCCGCGGTGCAGCAGAACTCGCTGGCCCTGCAGCAGAAGCTGGCCGAGCGCCAGAAGCTGCTATCCCAGCTGGACCAGGCCAAGATGCAGGAGCAGCTGAACCGGGCCATGACCAGTCTGAACGAGGCGGTCGGCCAGGAGGGCCCTTCGCTCGATCAGGTGCGGGCCAAGATCGAGTCGCGCTACGCCCGGGCCATAGGCACTTCCGAGCTGACCGGCCAGACGGTGGAGGCCAGGATGCTCGAGGTGCAGCAGGCCGCCATGGGGGCCGAAGCCAAGAGCCGCCTCGACGTCATCCGGGCCGAGTTGGGCATGGCCACGAGCGGCGAGATCTCCGGTCCGATCGCGTCGGGCGAGCTCGGCGCTGGCACCCCCGCACCTGGGGCGACTTCCACGGCCGAGCCGGCCAGCGCCGCCCTTCCTACCGAGGAGCCCTAGCGGCTCAGGCGTACGCCGCCAATCGATCAACAGTCCACAGCGGCTCGAAGGGCGCGGCACGCTTCGACCATACGAACAGGGTCGAGTGCGCACATGCCGTCGACTGGATACGCCTTGGGTACGACCCTCAGACTGTCGAAGCTGGCTGCGCGCTCCGACGGCATCCCGTCGTCAGAGCGCGCAGGTGACGGGCGCGGCCAAGACGTTGTGCAGCACCGGAATGGCGGCCGAGCGGGTCATGACCAGGAAGGGCCGCCGACCCACGTCCTCGATCTCACCCCACCAGACTTGGCCGCGTCGCGGCTCGCTCACCACGGCTCCTCGGCGATCGCGTCGCGCAGGGAGGCAATGGCGGCCTCGCGCTCGGCATCACCCGCGGGAGTGCGCCGGTAGCCCTCGATCACAGATCGATCGATTCGACGGCGTCGGTCCGACTCTGCCAGCGCCTCGACACCAGCCCGGACGGCGGCGGCCCGGCTCTCGTACACGCCGCGGGCAACGAGGTCATCGACCTGGTCCAACAGCTCTCGGGGGAGCCGCACGGCGATCTGTTCGGTTGCCACCAAACGATGAGCATACCACCTTGGTATGCGAATCGGTATATGGACCTAAGAGTGGTCTCTACCGGTCGGATCGTTGCGGCTCGCGGCGACGTCGGAGCCGCCCCGCTCGCTCAGATCCGCCAGACGATTGCGGTCATGCTCGACATCGCTGTCTGACCTGCCTATGAGCCCAGCAGCTGCCGGCGGCGCCGGTTGCGATGCCACAGGTACCCGCCGCCCAGGGCGGCACCGGTCAGGGGGATCAGCGGAGCCCACGGGACT